>MAXM01000211.1 GCA_001751015.1 Desulfobacterales bacterium C00003106 | reverse complement strand
GCGCAAGGCGGCATGGAAGGCGTTCAACGCTTCAAAGACGAGCAGTTCGACATGGTATTCACGGACCTTGGCATGCCGGAGATGACCGGTTGGGATGTGGCCCGGTCCGTAAAGGACAAAAACTCGCAGATACCGGTTGCCCTGATTACGGGATGGGGAGAAGAATTTGATCAGAGCCGCTTAAAGGATGCGGGCGTGGATCTGATCGTTGCAAAGCCGTTCACCGTAGACCGAATATTGAGGCTCGTGGATGAGGCAATGGATATATAGAGGACGATTCGCGAATCGTTCAACTCGCCAATCCTTCAATTCCTAAATCCCTGAGCGTACCAAATTCTTTCTTTATCGTGTCGAGCATCCCGGATGCCGTGCCCATGTCGCCGGTCTTGGCCGCCTTTTCCAAGTCAAGGGCGGCCTTTTGCAAGGCAATAGCGCCGGCATTGCCTGAAGCGCCCTTCATGGTGTGCGCCAGGCGCTGAATCAGGAGAGGATCAGCTTTTTTGACCGCGTCTTCCATGGATTCGATCTGTCCTGGCAGATCCTGGAGAAATATGCCGATGATCTCCCGCAAAATCTCTTCATCTCCACCCACGCGATCGAGCAACGCAGCTCGATCAAATCCCGACTCGGTCCCTGACGGTTTCTCTGCGGTTTGAGCCTCCTGCGCCGCAGGGCCGTCGGAGACCCATCTTGCTATTGTCTCGGCCAGTGAGACCGGCTGAACCGGTTTGGTCACATAATCATCCATACCTGCATTGAGGCACATTTCCCTATCGCCTTTCATGGCATGCGCGGTCATGGCTATGATCGGAACCCTTTGGATTGATGATTGACGCCCTGCGCCTGACGCGAGCTTGCCGGGACAAGCCGTTTCGAGCCTCCTGATTTCCTTTGTCGCTTCCAGTCCGTCCATCTCCGGCATCTGCACGTCCATGAGCACGATGTCGTAAGGCATCATTTCAAGCGCCTTGACCGCCTCTGCGCCGTTGGCGACAGCGTCGGCATGGTAGCCCATCTTTTCGAGTATCTTCAATGCGACCTTCTGGTTGACTATGTTGTCTTCGGCCAGGAGGATGCGGATCTTCTGCTTGCGCTCTTCCGCCACTGTATGCCGGGTGATGATTTCTTGTGGCGGCCCTTCAGCCGAGGGCTCTCCGCTGATCGCGATTATGAGGCAGTCAAAAAGACGGGACTGTTTTACCGGTTTGATCAGGTATACCGCGAATCCCGCCTTTTTGAGCCGTCCGGCGTCGCCGCGCGCACCGAGCGAGGTCATCATCACGAGCACGGTATCGGCCAGGGCCGGATCGCCCTTGATCATTCTGCCAAGGGTCTCTCCGTCGGTCTCCGGCATCTGCATGTCAAGGATGGCGATGCGGAACGGGTCTCCTGATGCCTTTGCGGCTTTGAGCCTCTTCATTGCAGTCCTTGAGTCCGCGACCTCTTCGTGCCGGCATTCCCACAAGGAGAGCATGCCCGCGAGCACACGGCGGTTCGTCTCATTGTCGTCTACGCCGAGAATGCGCATCCCCTTGAGCGAAAGATCAGTATCCTGTATTGCCGTTCTCTCTGTTTTCCGGCCGGGGGGTTGTTTTTTCAGACATACCGTAAACCAGAACGTGGAACCTTTCCCCTCTTCGCTTTCCACGCCGACCTGGCCGCCCATCAGTTCAGAAAGCTGCCTTGAAATAGTCAGACCCAGGCCGGTTCCGCCGAACTTGCGGGTCGTCGAAGAATCGGCCTGGGTAAAGGAATCAAAGAGAGTTCCGAGTTTATCCGCCGGGATGCCGATGCCTGTGTCTTTTACGGCGAAACGGATCATCGCCTCATCATCATCCTCATGGTCTAAGCCGACATGCACAATCACTTCGCCCTCCAGGGTGAATTTGATCGCGTTGCCCGCGAGATTGGTCAGTATCTGCCGGAGCCTCCCCGGGTCTCCCCGCAAGAGTGAAGGGACCACCGGCTCGACGAGGCAGGCCATCTCCAGACCTTTTTCGTGGGCGCGTATGGCCAGTACGTCGGTCATGTCTTCCAGTGTCAGGCGGAGATCAAAGTCAAGGTTCTCTGTTTCAAGCTTGCCGGCCGCCATCTTGGAAAAATCAAGGATGTCGTTGATAATCCAGAGAAGCGCATCCGCACTGTTTCTGACCGTCTCCGCGTATTCACGCTGTTCCTGGGTCAATTCCGTATCAAGCAGCAGGCCCGTCATGCCGATAACGCCGTTCATGGGCGTCCGGATCTCGTGGCTCATGTTGGCCAGAAACTCGCTCTTTGCCTTATTGGCTGCCTGTGCCTCCATCATCAGTTCATTGGCGCGCGCGACCGCGTCTTGAAGCAATTCATTCGTCTTTGTCAGTTGCCCCTGCGCGGCTCTGCGCTCCTCGATCTCCACCCCGAGTTTATTGTTCATCTCCTCAAGGTCAACCGCGATGTTCATTGTCGCGAGTCTCTGCTGGTCCATCTCGGCTATCTTTGTGTCGAGTTCACTTGTTCTCGCCTCCACCATCTGCTCAAGATCCCTGCTTTGCAGCTCCAGTTTTTCTCTCGATGTTGTGAGCTTCACCGCCATCTCATCGAATGCCCTGGAAAGTTGCCCGATCTCATCCCGTGTGCTGGTGCCGACTCTGTAATCGAGATTCCCTTTCATGATCTCTTCGGTTCCGTGGTGCAAATCCTCGATTGGCGCTGTTATGGTCCTGGAAATCGGGATGGAAACCAGAAGCCCGGCAACGAGCAGAAAAGCGAGAATCGACGCTATTTTTTGCGTCAGTTCGGCGACGCGGGCAAACGCTTCATTTTCAGTCATCTCCGCCACAAGAGTCCAGTCCGTCTCCGGTATACGCGCATAAACCCCAATGACATCCGAGCCGAGATAATTCGTGCATAAGACCCTCCGCTCTTTTGGCTCCCGGGCTCCAAAAATCCGGATACGCGCGGAGAGATCCCTTATGTCATGTATATCGATCTTCTGTTTCAGGACCGTGTCATCCGCAAACCTCGACGGCGTTATCATATAGCCGTCCTTGTTCACGAGGTATGTCTCGCCGGTTTGCCCCATACCGGTTCTGTCTGTAATTATTTTGAATAACTCCTTTTCCGCATCATAATTGACCACGAGAACCCCTGAAAATTCATTGTTCACGAAAATCGGCGATGCTACGCTCACAACAATATTCCCCGTCAACCGCGAGACGTGAAGATCTTCAACCAAGGTCCCTTTTCTGCCTTTAAGAAAGATATCATCAGCGCTTCTGTCTAATCCGACATCCGTATGGCTGGAAGCGATCACTATGCCGTTTCTGTTTAGAATCCGGACCCTTGAAATTTCGTCATGCGTTCCTATTACGCTTTCTATCCTTGTTTTGACCTGCAAAGATGTCTGAGCGTGGCCCTTCTTCCCATCGACCGCGTCCCTGAAGGCATTTGCTGTAGCCAGCAGCTCACTGGTCTGTCTGTATATATTCAAGACCGTTCCGATATGGTCCGCTTTCCATTGCGCGGCAGTATTCAGACGCTCGTAGACGTCATCTTCGGTCATGTTCCTTAAGGTGATCTGATTGACCATGATGATAGCCGCACTCGTACCAATGACTATCAGCAACGTGTTGACAAGGATTTTTGTCCGGATTTTCATATGATAGACTCCTTAGACATCTCCAACAATCTTGTATCTCGGCCCTTTACCCGCATCATCGACAAGTGCGTTTATCTCTTTTTTGAGTTCTATCATCTTAAGTTCCCTGCCAACAGCCAGTTTGTTGAATTTTTCAAGTTCATAGGCTTTTTTCTTGATTTGCTCGTTTGCGGCTTTATGTTCTGTGATGTCAGAAAACATCTCAAGAAGCATGGGTTCGCCGTCTATCTCAATCCGGGTAACCGTCTTCTCAATATGGACTTTTCCGCGATCCTTTGAAAGGAGGATCGCCTCTTTGTGGTCAAATGTCAGCCCGTGATCATAGATCGGGCAGTCGTTCTGTGCTCTCGGACAGACGAACTCGTGGCATATCCTGCCGATAATCTCTTCTCTCGGTCTCCCGATCAGGGCTGCTGCGGCATCGTTCACCTCCCTGATCTTCCGCTCTTTGTCAACGATGATCGAGCCCAACGGATTTTTTTCGATTATTACGCGGAACTTTGCTTCGGAACTTCGAAGCGCGTCCAGCGCATACCTGCGCTCAAGCCCGTTTACAAAGATCTCACCCACCATCTTGAGCAGTGAGATGTTTTCATAAGACCATCCTTTTTTCTGCTTCACGGAATCGAATCCTATAAATCCGACAAGAGTCCTGCCATAGACCATTGGAACAAGAATGGCTGATAGGATATCCCCTGATTGCAGTATCTTTTTTTCAGCATCTGCCTCGGGTGGAAGGTCTGCAACACTTGGAATGTGGACGGTCTCAAACCGATTGAGTCTCTCCAGAAACCACGGGAAGCCCGCAACCGATAACCCCTTTAAGTCCTCGATCTGTGGAACGATCCCCTCGGCGCACCACTCGTGGGTATTGTCCATCTTCGTTCCGTCATCGAATAACCGGAAGACATAACTGCGGTCAACACCAGCAAACTCTCCGATGCTTCCGAGCGCATCTTCTATCCCGGCGTCAATCTCATCCGGCGTAAGGTTGATAAAACTAGTTGATATGGCGCTGATGATCTTCTCGAATTCAATCCGATCTTTTAGCGCATCCTCCGCCCTCTTCCGTTCGGTGATATCCTCCCCGGAAGCCATGGTGGCATATATCCCGCCCTGTTCGTCTATCAACAGGGTATTATGCCATGCCACGATCCTCTCCTCTCCGTGTTTGGTCAAAACAGGATTTTCATAGTATTCAACCGGCTCAATCTCTCCTGCTATCAGCAATCCGAAAACC
>MAXM01000210.1:9452-13096 GCA_001751015.1 Desulfobacterales bacterium C00003106 | reverse complement strand
CTTTTGGGATTTGAGATCGGGCAGAGGTGGCCTGAAGCTGTGATGCATAGTTGAGGAAGTTATTTCGTCCCCGTTCCTAATTCTAAGAGTTCACGAAGATGATTCCGGGCGAAATCTATTCCCGGATCAAGCTCAAGAGCCATCTCGTACAGCTTGACGGCCTCGGCATTGTGTCCCATGGCCTTGAGGTTCGCTCCGATGTTGGCATAGTCGATAGCAGACCCCGGATCGATCTCCAGGACCTTTTCGAATTGTTCTATTGCCTCCTCATATTTTGCCAGCTTGAAAGAACAATATCCGAGCTGTTGATATATCTCTTTGGATTCTCCGTTATGACTGCGGCCTTTGAGCAGTATCTCAATCGCCTTTTCAAAAAGACCCATATCGCGGTAGGCAATCCCGACATGGCAGTATATGCTTGCAATATCGACCGGTCGCGGATCAAGTGACAAGGCCCGTTGAAAGCGCTTCAGGGCCTGTTGGGGATCTTCGAGCCTTTCGTACATGTATCCGGAAAAGAACTCGGTCTCGTAACGATTGGCAAAGAGGGTTGACATTCTGTTCATTTCCTTGAGGGCCTTGCCCGGGTCAGGAAGTTGGGATATCTGCCTGGCCGAATGATAACAGACGTCGGTTTCCCTGGTCCGGTCCCTGAAATGCGCCCCGGGGATGATGGTATATACAACCGGTATCTTCAGCTTATGGTGTGTCATATCCACCGCAAAGACATCGAGTCCGATAAAAGAGAGCGCGTTGGCGCACCGGTCGATTTCAACCTTCAGGTTATTGTCCGATAGATTGGGAAGCGATTGGAGTTCAACGGTCTTGTCGCCGGATGTTATGTAGGACGCTTCGTTGAGCTCTCCGAACTTGGTCAGCGTAGGCTTGTATGTAGTTCGATTCTGAAAATCACCGGCGAGTTGCGCGATTTCGGTCAAGGCGCGGATGACCGATTTTTCCGGGCTGGTTGTTGTGCCGGCCGTGAACACGATCTCGCTGTCATGAGGAAAGGTCGTGGGATCGTATGCAAGCGCTCCCACAGTAGGAATTCCCGTGTTCAGGGAAAAATCCTTCAGATAGAGCCTGATCCCGTTCTTTTGGAATTTTTCTATCAGTTCCCTGCCTGCCGGATCCTTGACGGAATCCGGAGAAATGGTCGGAACCGATCGTTTTTCATGGCTGATTATGGAAGAGACGTGCCGTTCCACGACCTCACAAAGCCCCTGAAGGACGGCCTCTTCATAGGAATTGCCCGCGGCAGGTCCGTTGTATTCAAAAATGGAATAGAACCACCCGATGGGAAGGAGCAGATCCTGGCCGGTTTTGAGATCAAATCCCTTTGTCCATGTGAGAGGCAGATCATCAAAAAGCTCGCGGGCTGCGTTTGATTCAGGCTCGGGATCATGCACAGATAGGGGAATATAACGGTATGGAATGGCCTGGTCCTTGATCGTACGATATGTTGTCTCCAAAAAACCGCTTTCATGCATAAAGCCAAAAAAGCTGTATCGTTCCACAAGTTCCATCAGGGCGCTTGCCCGGGCCTGCTCTGACGTCCCGCCTTTTCCCATCTGCTTGCGTGTGCCTATGGTCCTGACGGCGTCGGTTCCGCACATGCTGAGGTAGACGGGTATATCGAGACGGTGTGTATCAATACGGACAAGTTTCTCCAGTATATCAATACCTGACTCTTCAAGCCGTTTCCTGACATTTTCAATGGTCTCTTCGGGTGAAACAACCTTGTCAAGTTCGTAGGTATATTGCTTGAAGCAATCTTCTATTTGCATAAAACCAACTCCCGTTCCTTATCATAGCCCGTTTATTACCACTTCGTCTCTTCCGGACAGCTCTTTCAGATAAACGTTGACCGTGGTATCATATATTGTAGGAATATGTTTTCCCACAAAATCGGCCTGAATTGGAAGCTCACGGTGTCCCCGGTCGATCAGGACCGCAAGCTCGATACGTTTCGGACGACCAAAGTCGATAAGAACGTCCATGGCGGCCCGGACAGTGCGCCCGGTAAACAGAACGTCATCGACGAGGACGGCTTTTTTGTCGTCTATGGAAAAAGGGATATCCGTTTTCTGGATAACAGGTTGATGAGCAATCCGGGTCCAGTCATCTCTGTACAGGTTGATATCAATGTTCCCTTTTGGCACAAGGGCGCCCTCTATCTCGGAGATTTTTTTTTGTATCCGATCGGCGAGATATACCCCGCCGGTATGGATTCCGATCAGGGCAAGGTTTTGTGTTCCCTTATGGGCTTCCAGTATCTCATGCGTCATCCTCGTGAGTATCCGGTCGATATCCTTGTCTATAAGAATAGCTTTTTGATGTGACATGGCGTCCGTAGCTTTTCAAATGTTTTTAATCAGTTTGATTGCCTGATTCCTAATAACCCGTATAAACGGTCAAAGTCAACACCTTCGTCCATGAGGCGTATTCCGGTCTCTATCTTTTTCTTTTCCCTGAGGCGGAGTTTGCGTGACATCTCTTCCACTTGCCTTGTCACGGCATATGTATCACCCCGCACGACCAGCATGGGAACACCTTTCATTTCGGCTGTGGATATTACGATTTCGTTCGGATAGAGGTTGCCTGTCAAGATTATGCATTTGGAGCCTGCCTCTATGGCGGCAAGTTGAATGTCCGAACGGTCGCCTCCCACAATCACGGCATTATTTCTTGTCTTTCTTATGTATTCAAGGGCCTTGTCAACCTGCATCCCTCCTATCAGGAAATCCTCCACAAGCTCGTCTAACCTCTCTCTGCAACACAAGACGTCAGCGCCAAGAAATTGCGCGATATCTTCTATCATTACAGAACCCAATACCCTGTCGCGAGGTATCACTCCCAATACCTCTATTCCTTTTCTTTGTAAAAACGGGACAATATGGGTCTTCACCTTTTCCTGCAAAGCCGCATCTATGTTATTGATGATCAGGCCTATCAGCCTTTTGCCCAAACGTTGTTTTGCATTCAATATGGCATCTAAAAAGAACTCTTTTTCGTATTGATCCACAAGAATGACTTTGGTATCTAGTCTTTCTGTAACCTGAAATCCTGACAGGTCCAGGAACTTGCCTGAAGTAAGCGTGCCCGACCCGCTCATGAGGACAAGGTCTTTGCCCGCGGAGACACGTTCATAGGCGGCCATTATGCGTTCATCAAGACCTTTGATATCATGTTGGTAGGCTTCTACCACAAGGTCCTGCGTTATCAGGCCGGGACACAGATCCTCGATCGGTTCTTTGAGTTCAAATGACCGATAGATAACCCAGGCGTCCTTGTCTGTAAGGATTCCCTTGACCTTGACCGGGAAGATACCGACCGGCTTGAAATAGCCGAACCTTATGTTGTCTTTGAGGAACCGGTGGCCGATGCCGAGCACGGTCAGGTTTTTTCCCGAATACCCTGATGTTGATCCCACGTACAAAGAAGTCATACTGCTCACCTTTTTCTGTAACCGTTCACAGTTTTTCCAATGAACCATGCAACGACTGAAGTATTTCGAACTGTGCGGTTAGCTTTTAGCCATTAGCGGTTAGCTTTTGGATAAAACTGTTCAACATCCTCTTTACCTCATTGACCTGTTGATTAAGTTCTCTAAAATCCCTCATTTCCACCCCTTTTCAATGCTA
>MAXM01000210.1:0-9352 GCA_001751015.1 Desulfobacterales bacterium C00003106 | reverse complement strand
CCTCTTTACCTCACTGACCTGTTGATTAAGTTCTCTAAAATCCCTCATTTCCACCTCTTTTCAATGCTAACGGCTAACCGCACAGGTTGCAAATTTCAGGCGCTTCAAATCCTATTCCTGAATCGTAAACCTTGCATCCACTGCGATTGCGCCTTTCCCCTGGGGACGGATCAGAAGAGGATTGATATCGGCCTCGATGATCTCCGGGAAATCAAGGGCCATTTGCGATAGCAGCAGTATGCTCTTTCTTATGGCGATAAGATCGGCAGGCGATTCCCCGCGAACTCCCCGGAGAAGCGGAAACGACCGTATCTCCCGGATCATTGCGTCAGCCTCTTCAACACTGACCGGAACGATCCTGAATGACACGTCTTTCAGGACCTCCACGTAGATGCCGCCGAGACCGAACATTATCATGGGGCCGAACTGAATATCATTTGTGATTCCGAGTATAACCTCTTTTCCTCCCTGTATCATTTCCTGCACTACTATCCCGAGAATACGGGCATTCGGGAGGCGTTGTCTGACGTTTGACGTGATATCGAAAAAGGCGTCTTCCACCATACGTTCGTTCCCAAGCCCGACCCGGGTCCCCCCCAGATCACTTTTGTGCAGCACGTCGGGAGACGCAATTTTCATTACAACCGGATACCCTATTTCAGATGCAGCCTTTACCGCCTCTTTCGTGGTGTTTGCGAGAATAGTGCGTGGCAGTTCAAACCCGTACGCATCAAGGATTTCCCGCGCTTCAATCTCGATCAGATCTGCCCTGCGTTGTCTCGTGACAGACGCGAATATCCGTCGGACCTTTGATGTGGCTACGTCAATACGTTCATACCTTTTTTCAGGTTGATCAAGCCAATGCCTGCGGCCAAACATTGCATTTAACGCGGCAACAGCATCTTCAGGATAGCCGAACGAGGGTATACCGTTTTCCTGAAATATCCTGCGGCCCGGACGCACTCTTTTTTCACCCATAAATGAGGTCATAATCGGCTTGTCAGTAGTCTTTGCAATGCTCACAATCGCCTTGGCGGTCTCTTCAATGTCAACTGACGCAGTTGGCGTAAGCAGAATAAGCACCGAATGGAACAGGTGATCCGCTATGATGGTTTTTAGAGTCTTTTCGTATCTCTCGGCCCCTGCGTCACCGATAATATCTATGGGATTATAAAAAGAGGCGGTTTTCGGGAGAAATGAACGTAATTGTTCGACCGTATCTCTTGGCACTGACGGTAGTTGGAGATCAGACCTGTCGCAGGCATCCGCCGCAATGATTCCCGGGCCGCCGGAATTGGTAATGATTGCCACGTTCGGCCCTTTTGGAAGGGGCTGGCTGGCAAATGCCGTGGCATACGTAAAGAGCTCATGCACGGAAGAGGCATGGATGATCCCGCATTGTTTGAATGCCGCGTTATACGCCGTGTTTGAGCCGGCCAGGGCGCCTGTGTGAGAAGACGCCGCCTTTGCCCCTGCCTTGGTTGTGCCCGATTTTATCAGGATAACCGGTTTTTTCTTAGATACCGAGCGGGCCACATTCATAAAGGTGCGACCATCTTCAATGCCTTCGATATATCCGAGGATAACACGGGTATTTTCATCCGCGGCCATGGCCTTCATCAAGTCGATCTCTGTGACATCGGTCTTGTTCCCGATGCTGACAAACTTTGAGAAGCCGATATTCTCCCCGAGCGCCCAATCAAGAATTGCGACGCAGAGCGCACCGGATTGCGAGAAAAATCCGATATGCCCGGCAAAAGGCATGCCCGCCGCAAAAGATGCGTTAAGACAGGAGGCCGTGTCAATGACACCGAGGCAGTTCGGACCCACGAGGCGGATCCCGGCATTTTTGATCTCAGCGGCAAGCTCCTTTTCGAGGCGGCTTCCGTCGCCGCCTGTCTCCTTGAACCCCGAGGTGATCACAATGACCGAATCAATGCCCTTTTTTCCGCACTGACCTATTGCGCCCAGGACCTTCTCAGGGGGAACCGCGACAATCGCAAGGTCTATCGGGTCCGGAACGGACAGGAGATCAGGAAATGCCTTTTGCCCAAGGATCATGTCCGCTGTTGGATTTACAGGATAGACACGGCCTGGGTAATCATACTCCAGGATGTTTCTCACGATGCTGTGGCCGACCTTCCCGGCCTTCGTGGAAGCCCCTATGACGGCGATTGACTTCGGGCTGAAAAAATGGTCCAATTTCGGGTCCTTGTTTTGCTGATTGACGGTCAACGGAGAACTGTGAACGAATAATAGAACTTTAGCAAGTGGGGCAGGGGTAGTCAAGAAAAAGCCCTACGTTCCTTGACATGTAAGATAAATCCCATTAAAAGAACGGAGTGCGAACCCTAAACGTCTTTTCGGTCAATCCGTAACCTTTCCCGAAAGGGGAGGGGAATAGCAATATTTTGGCAGGAACCCGGTCATTTTACCGGTTGGAATTTTGGATATCATAAATTATGGATAGAGACCTATCTTTTCTTGAACAGAGTATAGAATACAGATTCAAGAACATCGAGTTCATAAAAGAGGCCTTGCAACACAGCTCGTTTGTGAACGAACAGAATGATCCGGCGCTCAGAAACAATGAGCGCATGGAGTTTTTGGGAGATTCCGTCCTGAGTCTTGTTATCAGCCATCTCCTGATGATGCGTTTTCCTGAAATCAATGAAGGAGACCTGTCGAAGATGCGAGCGGCTATTGTCAATGAGACCCAGTTGGCGGACGTATCTCAGAGCCTGTCTTTGGGGTCGTACCTGATGCTTGGAAAAGGGGAGGCCGTGGCACACGGGTATGAAAAAAAATCGATCCTCGCTGATACCCTTGAAGCGGTCATTGCAGCAATATATCTTGACGGTGGAATAGACTCCGCCTCAAACGTAATAGAGTCTCTCTTTGCGGAGCGGGTTAACTCCCTGGCTCTTAAGCTGATAAAGAAAGACTTTAAAAGCAGATTGCAAGAGCGTGTCCAATTCCGTTTCAAGCAAATTCCCCGGTATCAGGTCATAAGCGAAAGCGGACCACCGCATGACAAGACCTTTACAGTTCGAATGACCATAGGCTCGGACATATCAACGGAAGGCGTTGGAAAAAGCAAGAAAGAGGCCGAGCAGGATGCGGCTGAGAAAGGACTTGCGTTCCTTAAGACGCAAGAAATGGATATATAATACCTGAACGGAAACTATTTAACTCATTGTTTTACCAAGATATTGTTGTCATTTTTCAAAACGAAGATTTTGGTTTTTTGTGAAAAACAGATATTTTTTTTGGCATCCTTCATTAAACTAACAGCTAAAGGCTCAACCTATGTGTAATAAAATAATCAACACGTGTTCAGGCAGTCTATATAGACTGTAACCCTTTAACCCTTTGGATGGCGCTATGATCTGTTCCCTGCACGGCGATAGAGACGCTGTTGTACTCTGTCAAAAATTCAGTCTTGGTTATTGCATGGAATGTCTACAGAATGGGCTCAAGTGCAAAGAGCCGATCGGATACTGTAAGTTCAGGTCTCAATGCATAATATGGGAGCAGTGCAGAGACAAAATAAAGAAAGAAAAGGAGACGGAGGATAGAATATGAAAAATTTCCTTGTTCCCGTTATAGTTGTTGTTGTGTGGCTGGCGCTTCAGCTTTACATCCTGCCGAAGCTCGGCATTTCCACCTGACTGAAAAAGTCATGCCGGATCGGTGATCAGGCAGAAACAGAAGAGAGAATGTTAGAGGATGACACTCATGATAAGCCATATAGACCTTCACCTAAATAATTGCAACCTGTGCGTTTAGCCGTTAGCATTGAAGAGGTAAAGAGGATGTTGAACACTTTTATCCAAAAGCTAACCGCTAATGGCTAAAAGCTAACCGCCAAATTTCCCGGACAATCAAGTCTTGAAATCGCCTGACGGATACCCTTTTTTCATTCCGGGTCCTGGATTTTGGCTTCCGGATCCTGAGCCGTTTCCATAAGATCGGCCAATTTTTTTTCAACAAAGGGTTCCACCGCATAGGAAGGAACGTATACATAGAAAGGAGACCCGGAGGATTTTACGATATATCCTTTTTCTTTTTCATCTCTTGCCCCAATCAGGATCGTGTGCGTCTTTTCAACCTTATGAGGCTCTTTTTGTTGCGCCTCTGTTTTGTCGTCGCTTTTGTCGCCTGGCGTAACCTCTGTCCTAATGGTCAAGACCGCAGACGGAGATTCCATACCGAAAGACGGCGATTCCTCCTGGCCTATCGGCTCATCCATACGGATCGATACGGCCTTGGCTATCATCCCTTCTATTTGCGCAACGTCCAACTTCTCTTCGGGTTTGATCCCCTTTGCAATCCACTCGTTTTGATCGCCGCGCTCAAGATCGATCGTGCCGTGTGCATTCTTGATGGACAGACCGACAACGTCCTCCTCCTTGACAGAAAAATAGAGTGTATCTATCCACGAAGAGGGTTCGATGTCTGCTTCCCACACCGAAATATCCCTGGCAAGATAGACCTCATCTCCGGCCCCGGATCTCACGTGCATCTGCTTATAACTCGGGGCTGTGCCGAGATAGAGGGTATGATCTTCTTTTTTATCTCCGGCTTTGAAGGTGATCAGGCGCTCAAACGCGTCTGCAGAGACCTTGAGCCTCTTATGGCTTGATTTCTTGCGGGCGACAAGCGGTTTCGTTGCAAGTCCGGTTATTTTCTCTGCCAACAAGGAGACCTTTGCCTGGTCCGCCGGATACCCCCCGCAGCCCGGAAGAATCCATTTGTCCCCGGTTTTTTGTATCTGAATAGCTGTTTCTTTTTCCCCTTTGATTGCAATCTCTGAAATTTCCTCAGCGCCAATTCCCGCAAAGAGGTTTTCCGCCGGCGTCTCCGAACCCTTTGACCACGGCTGGAACATATACAAGGCCAGGAGGACTTGCATAAATAATATTATTATGAGGATTTTATTGGCCCTGGTCATCTCTTGGCGCCTTATTATTGTACGTGGGTATTGTCAGGCAATCCTGACAGCATCATGGGCTTTTGTCTTTTTCTGGTCCAGACACTGAACACGGCTATCACGGCGAGTGAAAGGACCACAATCACGTAGTTCTTGGTTTCCCAGAAGGTCTGTTCCGCCTTTGTCATGGGCTTTAGTATCTTAGCGTGGTAACCCCTGGACCGTATTGCAAGAAGGTCTTCGTCTTCGACCGACCAGTCTATCAGGTTTTCCAGTAGGTCAAGGCCATTCAAAAAGCGATCCTGACCTGACGTCCTTGATATATTGATAATCGTATCATTTACAAATTCCCCGCTTCCTATGACGACAAGTCTGGCGGAATTAGGAGAAGATCTGATAGTCTGCATTGCGGGCTCGCGGTCGCCCTCTTCCTCTGGTTCTTTTCCCTTTTTTTCAGGTTCTTTGCCGGCTGGCTCTTCCCCGGAAAAAGGAGAAGGCTTGTCTTTGAAACAACTTTCAAATCTCCCCTTAAGGGTTACGGCCAGTATGCGTGATTTCCGTTCTCCTTCGACTGGAAAACCGATTTCAGGATAGCGTTCAAAGTCAGGCTGTATATCGGTTGCATCGTTCAGCCAGGCGTTTTCCGTTGATGTCAATAATACGGTCAGGTTACGGTCCCGGTTTTTCACCTGGTCTGTTTCAATCGGAGAGACCCAGTGCATGGTCACTGCCGCGATACCTGACAGAATCGGGCTTTCCTTGTCCATGCCGTCTTTTCGCACATCCACGAAGTAGGGATAATCAACCTGGTGTATCTCCTGAATCTGGAATCCGCCCAAATCGCGCGTAACCGGGACCGGAAAGGGTTCGTTTTGCGTATCCAAGACCAGATTTTCGCACACATCTACGCCGTATGATGCGAGCATTTCTTTCAACCCCCCATCGATCCTGCGAAGAGAAAGTCCGCTGCCGTGGCCGGCCCTGTCGAGCGCATAATTTCCCGCAGCCACAATCAGGGCGCCGCCCCGCATAAGATACTGATCCGCAGCAAATCGTTCTTTGTCCGTCATCCCCTGAGGGGCAATGATCAACAAGGTGTCCACGTCTCCCGGTATACGTCCTGAGACAAGATCAACAGGCGTTACAGTGTAGTTCTCTTTCAGTTTTGTTTTCAGAAACTGATAACTGGAAATGGGAGGCTGCATCCGGCCATAGAGATCGGGCGAAGGTTCTTCGGACGGTGTCCAGAGCCCAACTGTCTTGAGGAATCCTGATACGCTTCTCTTTAGGGCCGCTTCGATTTCGGTTCTGATGTCTGCTTCCGTCATATCGCCTGCAGGATATATCCGGTTTATCTGCTCGCCCACCTGCAGGACGAGATGCAGGTAAAAGGTCTCGCCCGAAAAGATGGAAAACGCGAGCGGCTGCAATCCGTAACGCTCTTGCAGCTCCTTTCTCGTGACAGGGCTTTCTTTTGTATCCGGGTCGATCATCGCAAACTCAAGTTTCCCCTTGGACAGTTCCTGAAGTTCTTCGGCCACCCTTGTGATACGTTCCGGAAGTTCGCTCAAGGCATCCGGCAGACTCTCTCTCGTAATAAAGGCGGTGAGCAGGGTCTTGTTGTCTGTTTCTTCAAAGATCGATTCCACGTTTTGAAATCCGCAGACTGCTTTTTTGATGGAACGTGTCAGATCATATTCAAGATTGCGGAGCTGAACATCAAGGGTGCCGTCTTTCCGGGCCTGAACTTCGATAATGTCGCCAAACCCGAGGGTCTCGTATTGGTCGCCGTATTTTATCAGGATATCAAAGTAGGAGTTTACCACGGAGGCCTCATATCTGCCGGCGATCTGAAACGGAACAGGTTTGATGCCGTAGGCGCGATTTGCCTCGGCTTCAATCTCTTCGTCTTCTCTCGGGTCGACGAATTCAGCAATGACCTTGCCGCCCGAAAGAATGCTGTATTCGGTGATCGTGTCTTTGATGCGCGGGATAAGGGTGGCAAGGAGCGGATGTGTCTTGGCGCTGAAATAGCCCCGGATCAGAAGCGGTTCGTCCAAGCTGGTTACGAGATCCCGTGTTACCTGTGAGATGCTGTATTCCCGCTGGGAGGTGAGGTCCGCACGCGCGGAATGAAAAGGAGAAAGCCATACGTTAAGCGCAATGAGGTTGAATCCTGCGAGGATCACGGCAAGCCAGGCGTTTTTTCGATAACGCGCGGTATTTCCGCCATTGCTCCACCGTTTTTTGTCCAATGAAAAAATATTGAGGATCAAAAAGAAAAGAGTCAGTGAGAGATAATAGACCAGGTCTCTCAGATCGATAACGCCGCGCTCGATGCTTTCAAACCGGCTTCCCGTGCCTATGGCCCTCAATATCTCCCCGGGTTGATTGCCAAAAAAATCGGTGATCTGGTTAGACCCGATGAGATAGAATGCGCCGCACACTAATACTGTACTGATCAATGCAATTATCTGGTTGTCGGTTTTAGAAGAGATGAAAAGGCCGATAGCCACATAGGCGGCGGCCATGAGACCGGCCCCGAGATACCCCGCAAATACAGGACCCCAATCGAGATCGCCCATAAAAGAGACCGTGATCGGAAGCCCTGATGTGAGTATCAGCGCAATAACCACAAGGGTCAGGGCTGCGAGGAATTTTCCCGCGACGATATGGCATATCCGAACCGGAAGAGTGAGCAGGATTTCAATGGTCCCCATCTTCTGTTCCTCACTCCACAGACGCATGGTCAATGCGGCTACGAGAAAGATAAGAAGAATTGGAAGCCACCGAAACAGGGGACGGATATCAGCGATATTACGCGCAAAGAAGGTCTCCATCCAGAAAAAGACAAAGAGAGAGAGGCAAAGAAATGTCCCTGTGAAGATAGAAGCCAGCGGGGATGCGAAATACGCCTCAAGCTCTTTGCGTGCGATAGCCCATATCTGCTTCATAAGGCGTCACCACCTGCGGTCAGTTCGTTGAAAACGGATTCCAGTGTCCTTGTGTCTTTTTTCAGTTCAGCCAGTTGCCAGTCGTTTGCGCGCGCCAGGTCGTAAATCTGCGGGCAGAGGTTCGCGGATGTCTCACCAAAGACCCTGTATTTTGTGTAGCCGTCCTGATCTCCTGCAGGTTTCACATCCTTGACACCGGCAAGGGATTTCAAGGACTCAATGACGTGAGCAGCATTCTTTTCTATGGCTACAATGGCCTCTGAAGTGGCCGACAGTTCCTCAAGACGGGCATCTGCCCTGATAGCCCCCTGCATGATAATGACGGCCCTGTCACAAGTGGCCTCAACCTCTGACAGTATGTGTGTGGATATGAGCACTGTGCTCGTCCTGGCAAGACGCCTGATCAGACGCCGCACTTCCGCAATCTGCGTCGGGTCCAGTCCGCTGGTCGGCTCATCAAGGACAAGTATATGGGGTTTGTGAAGGATAGCCTGGGCCAGGCCCACCCTCTGTCGGTAGCCCTTGCTCAACTCTCCTATAGGACGGGTCAGACGGCTGGAAAGGCCTACTGCGTTGATCGCATCGGAGAGAAACCCTCTCTTTTTTTCGTGGGGGATTTTACGGAGATCAGCCGTCATCTGAAGATAGCCCTGCACGGACATCTCCGGATAGAGCGGCGCGTTTTCCGGCAGGTAGCCGATTTTCTTCTTGACCTCCATTGAATGCGTGAGTATGTCAAGTCCATCGATAACCGCCGTCCCTTCCGTAGGCTGGATGTATCCGGTCAGGACCTTCATGAGAGTAGTCTTGCCTGCCCCATTTGGTCCGAGCAACCCTATGATATTCCCCTGTTCCACATGAAAGGTCACATCGTGAAGAGCGGTTATGGAACCGTATTTTTTTGTGACATTGATTACGTCAATCATTTATAGGCTGCCCCGTAACCCGTTGGTATGACATCGTTTTCAAAAAAAGCATCCTTCATTTCAAGCCACCTTTACCCGATCTCAAATCCCAAAAGCATCAAAATAGCTTGCTATTCCTTCAACTTTTGTGATTTGAGATCGAACAAATTTGACCCAAATCTATGCGCCTACCTGGGAAAGTTATTCTGTCCCCGTCCCCGTTCCTTAGCTTAAAAATAGAGGGTCATCGCGGATTAGTATAAAAACCATCTAATCTGTATGTGGGAGCGGCATTCTTGCTGCGACAGTCGCGGTAAGAAAGCCGCTCCCGCAGTAAGTTTGAAACAACCGAGAGCATAATCAAGGCCGAAGATTTTCACACTAATTCACGATGAGCCAAAATAGATTCGTAGAATCGAGCTCGGATTCCGGGAGTCGGAAAATAAATAATTGCCAGAGATTGGGCCGGATTTTAGTTGACAAGGGAGTGTGTTTGCTATATACATCCAGACTACAGCAGATGGAATATTATGGCAAAGGGCCAATAAATATCGTATAAT
>MAXM01000209.1:3217-3713 GCA_001751015.1 Desulfobacterales bacterium C00003106 | reverse complement strand
GCCAAAACACAGGAAATAATTATTATAACAAAGCGAGGTAAGCCACTAGCTCAAATAATACCTTATCGCACTTCTGATATAAACACCAGGCCAGGCAGACTTTCTGACGCTCTTGTTTTTGAAAAAGATATAATTTTACCATTAGGTGAGGAAATGTGGGATGCTTGCAAATGATATATCTGCTTGATACACATACTTGGATCTGGTGGAACATGAACCCGCAGAAGTTATCACAAAAGGTCAAAAAGTTGATTGGCAACGCTGAGATGTATGAGGAGATGCTATTGTCCGCAATTTCTCCATGGGAATTCAGCAAACTCCTTGAAAAAAAGAGAGTGGGCATTTCGTGTGACCCGGAGGATTGGATAAATACTGCCCTCGATATGCCAAAACTCCGATTAGTTCCTCTTTTTCCTGTTTTATCATACCGTTCAACTGTGCTACCCCAACCTTTTCATAATGATCCGGCTGATCAAATTATTGTAGCAACGGCAAG
>MAXM01000209.1:0-3206 GCA_001751015.1 Desulfobacterales bacterium C00003106 | reverse complement strand
ATATTGACAAAAGATGAAAGAATTCTTGCTTATAAAAATGTTCGAAGTTTTTGGTAACCATTAGTTGTTAAAGCAGGAAGGGGAACCAAAAGCTGACGTGGAGGAACCCTGGTTGGTTGGGATGCGTATCAAACATAATAATCCGAGATGGGGTAAAAGGAAATATCAGAGATATGGCTGCAACAAAGAGCGCTCTTCCTGTCGTTGGAATTACCATGGGAGACCCTGTGGGAGTCGGGCCTGAGATTATTGTCAGGGCATTGTCTTCGCCCTTGTTGTACGGAATCTGCCGTCCCCTTGTTATCGGGGATGTGCGGGTGCTGGTCGATACCGCCCGATGGCTCGGCATCAAGGTGCGATGCCGGAGTCTTGAAAAACACGGGGAGGCCGCTTATGAATACGGCGCAATAGACGTCCTGAATCTTTCCGGCCTGGAACCTGAAAAATTGCGCTGGGGCAGGCCGTCTACAGCAACCGGCGCGGCAATGGTAAAGTATATCATCAGAGCAATAGACCTGGCCATGGAAGGATCAATAAACGCGATGACCACTGCTCCGATAAACAAGCTTGCAATGCGCAAGGCTGGTTTTGATTTTGATGGTCACACCGAGATCCTTGCCCAAAGAACGAAGACAACGGATTATGTTATGATGCTGGCAGGAGAGACGCTTCGTGTAACACTCGTCACCATACACTGCGCCCTGTCTGAGGTGCCTGGCAGGCTCACTTCAAGGAAGATATTCGACGTTATTCGATTGACCGAAGAGGCGCTCAGACAAAGATTTGGTATCAAGGCCCCGAGGATCGCTGTGGCCGCCCTGAATCCTCATGCGGGCGAGAGCGGCCTGTTCGGCGATGAAGAATCACGGATCATATTTCCGGCGGTTCAACGGGCACGGGATGCAGGAATGAATATCACGGACCCGATTCCCTGCGATACGCTCTTTTGCTATGCCCAAAAAGGGGATTATGACGCAGTAGTATGCATGTACCACGACCAGGGACTGATTCCATTCAAGATGCTCCATTTTTCTGATGGCGTAAATCTTACCCTTGGCCTCCCGATTATTCGGACCTCTTGCGACCACGGAACGGCATACGACATAGCAGGCAAGGGTGAGGCCGCGCCGGAAAGCCTTGTCGCGGCGGTCCGGATGGCCGCAGAGCATGCAAAGATCCGGATGGGGGCCTTGGCATAGTGGCACCGGAGAAGAAGTGGTCCATTCAGCAGCCGGACTCCGATCTCGTGAATAGCCTGAGCCGTTCATGCGGCTGTGATTCGATTCTGGCAAGCCTCTTGATCAATCGGGGAATCCGAGATCCGCAGAAAGCACTCGCGTTTCTCAACCCGTCGCTTAGCGATATCAGTTCTCCTTTTTTGATGAAAGACATGACAAAGGCCGTGGAACGGATTGCCCGGGCCCTTGCAGAAAAGGAAAGGATTCTCATCTTCGGAGACTATGATGTGGATGGAGTCACCGGGACAACTCTCCTGCTTGAGTTCCTTTCGAATGCGGAAGCGGATGTTACCTATTATATCCCCGACCGTTTTCGTGAGGGATATGGATTGAATAAGGACTATATCCTCAGCAACGCCGTGGCGGCGAATATCCGTCTGATCATAACCGTTGATTGCGGGATCAACAGTGTTGAAGCCGTGGACGCGGCAAACCATCATGACATGGATGTAATTGTCACGGACCACCACGAGACGCCGGAACAGCTTCCGGACGCCGTTGCCATCCTTAATCCGAAACAGGCCGAATGTACTTTCCCTTGCCCGATGCTTGCAGGCGTGGGGGTGGCCTTCTATCTTGTTCTTGCGCTGCGCAAGCACCTTCGCGACAAGGGATTCTGGGCAGGGAGAACCGAACCTAATCTCAAGTCTGTCTGCGATCTTGTGGCGCTTGGTACAGTGGCCGATATCGTGCCGATCAAAAGTGAAAATCGTATCCTGGTGAAAACGGGTCTTGATGTTCTCACAACCGGTATTCGTCCCGGGGTGAACGCACTGAAGGAAGTGAGCGGCCCCCTGAAGACCGAACTTGACACATGGGATATAGCCTTCAAACTGGCCCCGAGGATAAACGCGGCGGGGCGTCTTTCTCAGGCGCGCGCCGCCGTTGAACTCCTTGCCGCGCCTGACAAATCAACGGCCCTTCCGGCTGCTCATTTTCTTAACAAAACCAACAGGGAGCGGCAGCAGATAGAAAAAGCGATATTGGATGAAGTAATGCGATTCCTTGGGGCGAATCCCGGGCACCTGAAACTAAGATCCATAGTTCTGGCCGGCAACGGATGGAACGAGGGGGTTATCGGAATTGTAGCATCTAAACTCCTGGACCTCTATTTTCGGCCGGTCGTGCTGATCTCTGTCGGAAACGGAAGAGCAAAGGGATCTGCGCGAAGTATCCCCGGCTTTAATATCCATGAAGGATTAAAAGACTGCGCGAGGTATCTCGACACATTCGGAGGACATAAGGCCGCAGCAGGGCTTTCTCTCCTGCCGGAGAATATCCCTGCCTTTGCGAGCAGGTTCGAACGCGTGGTTCGCGGAAAGAGCCAGGCACAGGATTTTGTCCGGAAAATAGTGATTGATCGGATGGTCCGGTTTGAAGAGATAAATGTCGGCCTGATGAATCAGATAGGGCGGATGCCTCCATTCGGCCAAGGTAATCCGGAACCGCTTTTTGCTGCCGAGAACGTCCGGATTGTAAGACACGGAATCGTGGGCAAGAAGCATGTCCGGATGAATCTCGCACAGCATGGCTGTTTCCGACAGGGCCTTCCGGCTATCTGGTATAACGGGGCGTCAAGGCAGCCCCTGCCTGATGAATTCAGGAAAATCGCTTTTCATATGCGCTGGAACCTGTGGCAGAATAGAAAAACGCTGCAACTTGTTATCAAAGAGGCGGAATAGAGATATTTTCCTTGCTTTTCTGAACGCACATATTCTATACAGGATATCACGGTATTCAAATAGTTGACTCTGATATCCTTCACGGATTCCGCAACATTCCTGTTAAGGGTGGCGGATAGAGGGACTATGCCTCGAAAGGCCACAAATAACGATTTTTCACCGGCCATGAACATCAATAGCAGCGTTGCTTAGGCTTGCAATAGCCTGCTATTCCGCGCGTTCGCGCCTTGCTCTTGATGCTCATTGCTCACCAAAAAAACGCAATTTGCAACCTTCCGAGGTATAG
>MAXM01000208.1 GCA_001751015.1 Desulfobacterales bacterium C00003106 | reverse complement strand
GCAACATACACGTTATATAGACCTTCACATAAATAATTGCACGGCGTTATCGGTCAAAATCCTCGACAACGTACCCCAATGTACGCCTTACTCGAATTTTTCCCTCTAGCCTTGTGTAATTAATTATCTGAAGGTCTATAGATATGACAAGATATCTGATTATTATGATTGTTCTTCTGCCTGTTTTTACTGCGCAGGTATCTTTGTCCGGGGATGGCAGGAGGATACAAAGCGTGGCTGTCTTGACCTTTGAAAATCTTACAGGTGAAGACCTCCCTTGCGATCTCACTCAGGTAGTTTGCGACCATCTTGAGAAGAAAAAATTCGAAATCATTTCCGAAGAGGTGTTGGAAGGTTTTTTCGTCGCAAGGAGGATTCGTCGCACCGGATTACTCAGTCGAACAACTATCAGGGATCTGGGCGAGAGACTCAAAGCGGACGTTCTGATTACGGGTTCTGTCAATCTGTTGTCAGACGGGGATAACCCCAGGGTGGATGTGAGCGCTCAGATGATAGATACGCTTGATTCGTCTATATGCTGGATAAACTCGGTTTCGTATTCAGGAGATGATTTTGCGACGCTTTTTCGTATCGGGGAAATAACCTCTCTCGAAAAACTCGTAACGATTTCCGTTCAGGACCTCTTGAAAGATATACCAGAGGTCTTTGAAGAGAAAAAAGAAAAAAAAGGAGAGATGGGCCCTTTTGAGATTGCAAGGGCGGGTTTCTATCCGCAAGCGGCAAAACCCGGGGAATCGGTTGAATTGGTAATAGAAGTCATGGAGATCTCCGGAATGCCCACATATATAAATGCCATTGTGTTCGACAAGAGTGTTTCTCTTGTTTCAGAGGGAGACGGGTGGTACAGGGGGGCGTTTTTCTCTCCAGCCACTGAAGGAATATATACATTGAAGATCTATGCCGCCGCAGAATTGAATAAGGTGTTTTTCTTCGATGACCTGGCAAGCCTGGTTGTCGATAACACCCCGCCTGTTGTTGCAATTGAGGGTCGCGGGACGCTCATATCTCCCAATGGAGATGGAATCAATGATTATGCGATGTTCTTTCCTGTCTTGCTGAAAACAGACATCCTGAAGGACTGGAGATTTGAGATCAGAGACAGGACAGGAAAGCTTATCCGTTCTGACGAAGGACCGGCGGAGTTGCCAAAGACGTTGATCTGGAGGGGAAAAAACGATGACTTCAAGCCGGTTGATGACGGGGCCTATTGGGGACAACTGATCATAAACGACAAGGCAGGTCATGAGGCTGCTACAAAAAAAGTAATGATCAGCGTCGACAGGACCTTGCCGGACATTGAAATCGTCCTGTGCAAAATAACGGAGGATTTCATTGTGTTTAGTGTGGAATGTAACGAGGCGAGCAAGATCGTAGAATGGGATATCCTGATCTATGACCAGGGGGGCAAATGCGTAAAGAAGCTCGGGGGGGAACAGGATTTACCTTCAGATATTCAGTTGCAGGTGAAAAATAAGGGTGATAGTCTTAATAGAAATGGGTTCAGTTATTCCAGTGAAGTCAGAGATGCCGCAGGGAATATGTTGACCGTGGAAAAAGAGCCTGTGAAATCGGCGATTCCTGAAAGAACTCCGGCACAAACCGAACAGGAAGAGTGGATTGATGATTTTTGAAAGATTACCGGCTATGAGGATGTTTCTTTTGTGCAACATTATTGGCTGCGTGGTTTTTTGCGCCTCACTCGCGTCTGCAATGCAGATCAAGAAACCGAAATCATGCATTTCGTGTCATGAGGATACATATAAGAGAGGCGGAAACCTGCCTTACGTACATTCCTCCTTTGCAAACAAGGATTGTGAAAAGTGCCATATAAAGCCGGAGGGCACAGGGTCGGGCTCGGCGTGGAGTGTACGCAACAGACCTGAAGTCATAAGTCGGTCGGATTATCTGTTGGAGCACATTATCTTTTTGCGTGGACTCGACAAAGACGCGGTTTACGACATAGATATCATATCGCGTGATATGTCAGGCGGTCAAACAACAACGAAACTGAAAGATGTTGTATTGTCACAGGTTCGTAATATAAAAACAGGTGACCGGACTCCTCCTGTAATATCCGGCGTGAAGAGTGGTCCTGTAACAAAAGGGATATTCCTTACGGCTGTTATCGAGTGGGATACGGATGAACCGACTACCGGATTTGTCGAATACGGTTTCGCCGCTGAATATGGCAATCGCACTGCAATAGACGGCGCCCTGAGCAGGCATCATGAGGCATCCCTTTCAGGACTTGAACAGGGAAAGGTTTACGATTATCGAATATTGGCTGAGGATATCAGTGAAAACCGGTCCGTTTCCACGAATCTTGTTCTTGACACCGCGACAATAGTATCCGAGGCGCCTTCCCCGGACAGATCTGTAACAAAATGGGAAGTAAAACAAAAACCCACAGTAAAGAGGGCCGAGGTTTTTGTATTGGATTCTGATCTTGGACTCCATGTTGCCACAGCAAAGGCCGCAGATGTTACTGTTGAGTATACAAAGATTAGAGACTTTTCTACAAAGGATCGTGAATCTCTATCTGTTTCCCGCAAAGACGACGGTCTGTCCAAAAAAGAGAGGCTGCACAAGCCCGGATTTCGAACCCGAAAGGAGTTGTGCATAGATCTTTGTTATGAGTGCCATCCCCCGGCAATCCTCGGTGTTTCCCATCCCGTAGGGATATCTCCGAAGGATGGAAGAAAGATACCCAAGGACATGCCTACGCTGGAGGGGTCTGTCATAACATGTGTCACCTGCCACTGGGGACACGGGTCGAATCTGCGCTATCTTGCCCGGGGAAAACCGGATAAGGCGATTTGCGATTCCTGTCATAGTGACTACGCCAGGTAGTGGTCAATGATGAAAAATCAAGCTTGGGGCTCGCGCAAAAATAAGGAACGGGGACGAAACAAGTTCCCCAAGCAGGCGCATAGGTTTGGGTTAAATTTGTTCGATCTCAAATCACAAAAGTTGATGAAATAGCTTGCTATTCCTGCGGTTTTGCTCAATCGGATCGACCAAATCTCACCCAAATCTGAGCGCTGAATCTGCTAAGTTATTTTTGCGCGAGCCCTTGTTGTGAAGGATGCAAGGATTCGGAAAGGAAACACCATGTCTGCTGCGGATAAGAAACAAGAGTGGAAAAGATCAAGGTTTTTCAATTTCTCCATAAAGAAAGAAATGCAGTTCAGGATGTTGATAAGGATCTGGCTTATCCTGCTGACAGCCCTGGTTGTGTTTGGGGTTGTTTTCTATTTTTACAGTGACATAACCATTGGAACATCCTTTCGTCAGATTCACATAAAGGCCAACAATTTCCTGAATTTTCTGCTCCCTGTCATATTGATGGGTTTCGGAGTCAGTTTCGTCGTAGGATTTCTGGGGGCGCTCGTCTTTCCCCATCCGATTGTAGGTCCTATTTACAGGATGGAACTGGAACTTCTCGAAGTCGGGAAGGGAGACCTGAACAGGAGAATAAAGCTCAGGAAAAAGGATAGCTGCAAGGGCCTTGCCGAAAACATTAATAAGATGACTGAAGGACTGCGAGAGAAGATCAGAGGAATAGATGACTATTCCGAGAAGCTTGCAGGCATTGTTGACGGCGTGCCTGACACAGAAGTCTCTCCTGATGTTCTATGGGAGATAAGGACTACAAGCGCGGCGCTTCAGAAGGCACTCAAGGAATTCAGACTCTAGACCTTCAGATAATTAATTGCACAAGGCTAGAGGGAAAAATTCGAGTAAGGCGTACATTGGGGTACGTTGTCGAGGATTTTGACCGATAACGCCGTGCAATTATTTATGTGAAGGTCTATATAACGTGTATGTTGC
>MAXM01000207.1 GCA_001751015.1 Desulfobacterales bacterium C00003106 | reverse complement strand
TTAATAAGATGACTGAAGGACTGCGAGAGAAGATCAGAGGAATAGATGACTATTCCGAGAAGCTTGCAGGCATTGTTGACGGCGTGCCTGACACAGAAGTCTCTCCTGATGTTCTAAGGGAGATAAGGACTACAAGCGCGGCGCTTCAGAAGGCACTCAAGGAATTCAGACTATAACATGTTGCCGTCAACGTCTTGATCAATCCGCGGCATTGCGAAACAGAGTGAGGCCGATTTCTTGTGGATTTTGTGTAAGACTTTTTCAATATTGATTATCCTTTTTTCCGTCTTTTCGGGATGCTCTGTTCACCCCAACACGTTTTCGAAAAAGGACTTGGAAAAATATGGTGTCAGGCGCGTGGCGGTGATTCCTTTCTACAACAATACAACTGCAAAGACCGCTGGAAAAGTTGTCACAAATTGCTTTATCGAGGAACTGCTGAACAGCAAGGATATTGAAGTGGAATTCCCCGGAAACGTGAGAAAGCTTCTTGTTGAAGAAAGGATAATCACAAGAAAGGGAATAGGATCCGGACAGATCAAATTGATTGGAAAGCGATTGAACGTTGACGCAGTTGTCCTCGGA
The DNA here is from genome assembly GCA_001751015.1 of Desulfobacterales bacterium C00003106. Taxonomy (GTDB): domain Bacteria; phylum Desulfobacterota; class Desulfobacteria; order Desulfobacterales. The sequence goes on along the minus strand of MAXM01000207.1, from coordinate 8,186 downwards.
CGGGTTACGGAATATGGCGGAGACAACGGTTCCGGCAGTCCCGTGGTCTCTGTCAACGCCAGGATGGTTCATACGGACACGTCTTCTATTTTATGGATGGGGCAAAACAAAAGGACGGGAGACGATTACATAAAGGTTTTCGATATTGGCAGGATAGACTCCGCCCCAAAGCTTGCGCGTAATGTCGTACGTGAGCTGATCTTGACGATTGACTGACCGCTTGACCAACATAATTTCCCTTAGGGCCGTGAAAGTAATCATGTCACTATATCAAATCCACAAGAGAGAGTTATTTGTAACTTCGGATAAATATGTTGCAGCGGCCTTCCTGAGCTTTCTGGCCCTGATGGGTGCGGGGTGTGCTCTCTGGTCTGTTTTTCCAAAGGATTCCTCTGCTGTTGCGGTTGTCAACGACTGCGAGATCAGTGTAGATGCCTTCCACGAAAGGACAAGAAACATTCATAGAGCTAAAAGTATGGCACCGTCCGAAGGGGTGCCTCCGGAGATAGATATTGAAGGGATTGTCCGGGAGATGATCAACGACCGCCTCATAATTCAAGAGGCATACAGGGTGAGTCTTGATGAAGATCCTCTCTTTGCAGACAGAATCAACAGGCATATCACGAACTCTTCCGTGGCAAGGTTGAGAAAAGAAGAGGTCATAGACAAAATAATGGCGGGTGACAAGGAGATACGCGAATACTTTGACACGCATTATGAAGAAATAAGAGTTCGCCAGATATTTTCGAAAGATCGCAAGAAGGCCGAAGACGCCTTGATGCTTTTGAAAGACGGAGAGGCCTTTTCCGAAGTAGCAAAGTCAAAATCGGAATGGCAAGGCAAGGGAGGCGGCGACCTCGGGTTCATAAAAAGAGGAAAGATGGAAGATGCATTTGATGAGGCGGCGTTTGCACTGAAAAAAGGTGAAACAAGCGATATTGTGCAGACCAGCACGGGGTTTCACATCATAAAGATGGAGGAAAGACGACCTGCTTCGGATGAGATGTTTGAAGCCCGCAAGAAAAAGATCAGGAAAAAACTGTTGCGGGAAAAAGAAAAAAAACGATCAGACGATTATGTCGCTGATTTGAAAACCAAGGCGGATATCCGAATTGATACGGAGCTTCTTTATTCGCTCGACGCTGCAGGGGAAACAGATGACACGGATGCTGTTGTTGCACGTGTAAATGGCGCGCCGATCAGTGTTGGTGAGGTTATTCAGGAGACAGGGCAAAAATCCTCTCATGGCAGGAGATCCCAGTGCAAGCGACAACAGGAATCGAAAGAGGTAAATCAAGAGGCGATAGACCGTCTGATGCTCTATCTCCTGGTGCAGCAAGAGGCAAAAAAGAAAAATTACATGGATGACGCCTTATTTGCAGAAGCTGTTAGAAAATACAAGGATAGTCTGCTGCTGAGTTTCTATAAAGAAAAGATAGTTCTCCCGAGAGCAATTCCGACCGAGGAGGAATTAAGCCGATATTATGAAACCCATAAGGATAATTTTAGAAAAGACCATGAAGTATGTTTCAGCAAAATGCTCTTTTCGAGTCTTGATACCGCGGAGGAGGCCTTGCGCGAGTTGAATAAAGGCGCGGATTTTGAATTCCTTGCTTCAGAAAAGGCGTTCGGAAGCCCCGGTCGAAGAGCCAATGTGTGGGTTCCTCTTGGACGTCTTTCTCCTGAGATCAGAGAAGGCATAAAAGACCTTGCGGTCGGAGGGATAAGCAATGTCATCTGCGAGGAGAGTAAATACAGCATAATCAAACTGAAAGGGAAAAGAGGCGGGGAACCCGAAGAGTTCGCCCGTGTCTCTGATGTGGTGAAACAGGTCGTGGTAAAAGAAAATTTTGACAAGTGGCTGCAGGAATACCTGAATGAGTTGCGAAAGGTTTCTGCAATTCATATTAACAAAAGGCTGTTGAACGAATTAGCGGCAAGTCCCGAATAATAGACTCGACCAATTGGCTTAGGGTTCGGGGTTCAGGGTTCGGGGCTTAGGGTTCGGGGTTCACCGATACTGTGAACCGTTGACTCGTGAGTTCTGAATGGAAAAGGCATGAAAATAGAACGAGTTACTGTCAAGTTCACCTTACGAGGATACCAGGACACATGAACAAGAAGAAAAATGCCATTTGTCTTTGGCTGATTGCAGGAGTTGCCGTCTGTGCAATTCTTTCCTGTACACAAAAACCGGCAGGAAAATTTGCAAAGAAAAAATGTGTGGAGTGTCACCAGGATGCGTGGGTGACATTCGATGAGAATAAGGTTGTCCATTTGCCTGTCGCCGAGGGAAAGTGTGAAGAGTGTCACCGGCCACACGGCGTAATCGGTGGAGTTTATCTTAAGCAGGACAGGAAGAAACTTTGTTATACGTGTCACAAAGAGAGCCTGGCGATGGTCAAACAGAAATACGTTCATGAGCCGGTGAAAGATGAAGAATGCGTGAGTTGCCACAATCCACATGCATCCATGAACAAAGACCTTTTAAGAGAAAAAGAAGACGATCTATGCTTTGTCTGCCACGCGAAAGGGCCTTTTAAAAGAAAGACCACGCACGCCGCACTGAAAAAAGAATGTGTTTTCTGTCATAATGCTCATTCGTCGGATTATGAAAACCTGTTGTTCGCCCCCGCCAATGAGGTGTGCGAAAAATGTCACGATTTCAGGAAGAACGCATTCATCAAAAAGCATGCGGGTTACGATGTGGCGGACGCATCGTGCGTCTCATGCCACACCCCGCATTCATCTTCAAATGACAGACTGCTCCGTGAATTCATTCACACACCCACAGCCAGGATGGAATGCAATGCGTGTCATGAACCCGGCGATACATCACAAATTGCCGAAAAAGGGGCCGGGCTTTGTTATAAGTGCCACGCAAAAGATAAGAAAAGCTTTACTCAAAAACATATTCATTTGCCTGTAAGACGCGGTAGCTGCCTTGATTGTCACAGTCCCCACGCAACCGACAATAAGGGCGTGACGCTGTTGCCGGACGGAGAGATGTGCTATGAGTGCCACGAAAAATCAAGAGATGCATTCAGGCGGAAGCATATACATGAACCGGTCAAAGAGAATCAATGCCTGTCCTGTCATGATCCACATGCATCTGAAAACACCTATACGCTGAAGGCGGGCGGGAAGTCCTTATGCCATCGCTGCCATGAGCGTAAAGGCTTTGCTCAAGCCAATATTCATGCGCCTGTCAAGGCCGGCAGATGCACGGCATGCCACAACCCCCACGCCTCCGATCAGAAGTTTGAGCTTAACCTCCCCGAAATCGAGCAATGCTACACCTGCCACGAGAAGGCAAAAGTGCTTTTTGACCGAGTGAATGTTCATACGCCTATCAGGGAGGGAAGCTGCTCTTGCTGCCACAACCCCCATTCGTCTTCACAAAAGGATCTGTTGCTGGGAGCAAAACGGAAGCTATGCTTCAAGTGTCACAAGCAGATGCTGGATGAGGTGGCAAACGGTGTTGTGCATCCTCCGTTTAAGAGTGGGAAATGCCTCACGTGCCACAATGCACACGCCGGAAACAATCAATTTCAATTGACAAAAGACGGCGGTGAAAATTGCTATACATGCCATTATCGCATCCTGGATGCCGTAGACAAAGACAGATACCGGCATGCTCCTTTCAAGCAGGAACAATGCTGTTCCTGCCATAGTCCCCATGGAAGCAACATAAAGGGTCAATTGAACAGGCCCGCAGGAAATCTATGCCTTTCCTGTCATGAATCGATTGCTTCCGAACTCATCGAGGAGGAATATGTGCATAGTCCCGCACACAAGGGAGAGTGTCTGACATGCCATGTGCCCCACTCCGCAGGCAAGGAGTACTTGCTGACCGGCGATACTTCCGCACTCTGCAAGCAATGCCATGACACGGGCCTCCCTTCATTTGCGGAGGCTCACAACAGGATTCCCGTGGCCGGGGCCGATTGCAGCAGATGCCATGAACCACATGCCGCCGCTAATGAAAGTCTCTTACACAAGGGTATGCACGCTCCTTTTAAGAACAAGAAATGCGGCGAATGTCATGAATAAAAACAGGCGGATTCCAACGGAGTAACGATTTTATGCGGCAAAACAAGAAACTATCCTGCGTGTCTCTTTTTCTGTTGTCCGGTCTGATCTTTGTGTGGACAAGCAGCGTTTGTCCGGCAGCGAACATGCCGTCTTACAGGAAATGCATTACGTGTCATGAACATGAAGGGCTGAGACAGGAAACCATGTCGCCTGACGCCCACGCTCCGTTCAGGAAACAGCAGTGCGGCAGCTGTCATGACCCGCACACATCAAACTACAAGTTCCTGATAAAGGAAGAAGTCGGGGCTTTGTGCAAAAGTTGTCATACAAAGAGGGCCGAAATGCAGGAAGTTTATCATCTTCCTGTTGAAGAGGGGGATTGTACAAGCTGTCACGATCCCCATTTTTCGAAAAACAAGCGCTTGCTGATCGCCAAACAAGGGGACCTGTGCTTTACCTGCCATGAACCTGAAAGCATCTTCCCGGGAGACAGGAAACACGGGCCTGCAAAGCAGAAGCAATGTCTCAAGTGTCATTACCCTCATGGGTCTGATAATGAATGGCTCCTTGTCGAAAACAAGAAAAAGATCTGTATTACATGCCATTCAAAAGACCTGAAGGACCCCCGGGTGATAAAGGCACACCGGTCTTACCCCGTGTCAGGCGCCGACTGCGTCTCGTGTCACAACCCTCATGCATCTGACAAGAAAAACTTGACAAGAAAAAATGAACATGAGCCCTTTAAGAACTGCACAACGTGTCATAATCCGCCTGATTCCAAAAACCCTCTCGGTATCAGGAAAGCCGGGGCAAAAGTCTGTTTCGATTGTCACAAAGGGATAGACCGGGATTTCATGAGGATTAACACGCACATCGCAAATGGGATGTTTTGCACGAACTGCCATAATCCCCATGTATCGGATAAATCATCACTGAAAAAGGGTAACCTGACCAGAATATGCCTTGCATGTCATACGGATTCAAAGTGGCGTATGGAGAACAAAAAAATAAAATATCAACACCCTGAAAGGAAAAAGGGGAAATGCACAGCGTGTCACGACCCACATGGTTCTAATTTCAGGTTGTTCTTCCCGGATAAAGAAATTGCGGTATGCACAACGTGCCACAAGAGACATGCCAAGTTCTCCCATCCTGTGGGGGATGAGACAGTCGATCCAAGGTCAAGACGCGATATTACATGTATCACGTGCCACGACCTGATGGGGTCGCGCTATGAATTTGAGCTGCGATTTGACAGAGGCAAAGAATTGTGTATTCAGTGTCACACCAGTTATTAGGGATCAGCGGATTGAAAAATTAAGGGGTGGCAGGATATCAACCTGTCCAATAAACAGCAGATCTACCAGGGTAAAAGGTGGGAGGTAATCAGCTTGAAGAAGTGTAACTTGTTTTTTGTCTCTTATAAAAGATGCCTGAAATATCTTCTTGTTGTCAACTTTCTGTTTCTTCTGGTCGTGCCGGTGAATGCCTCCGGCAAAACGGATTCCTTCAGTATTGTCACGACGCTCACGAGCAATGAGGCTGTGGGTCGGCTTGGACTGATTGGCGGGGTTCTCTTTGACGAGAACAGTCAGAGGCTGTATGTATGCGATTCTTCCAACAAGCGGATTCTTTCGTACGATTCCAAGTTCAAATATCTTGATGCCCTGCAGCCGGGAGAAGGTCTGAATTGCCCGGCAGGTCTTGTGAGGACCAACAATGGCAAATTCATCGTAGTCGATCCGACGAAGAAGTCTGTCCTGGTAATTGACACAAGAAAGAGGTCGGTCAAACCGCTTGATTTTTCCAAAGTTCCCAAAGCGGATTCCTTTTTCCCGGGCAGGATTGCGATGGATTCCGCTGACAACATCTATATCATAGACAGGGCCAACAGCAGGGTGCTTCTCTTTGGTCCGAAGCTGCAATTCAACAGAGAGATTGTCAGGGACGACACGAGAGTGATGAGTGATGTCAAGGTTGACAGAAAAGGGAGCATCTATACTCTGAGTACGATAGAAGGCAGGGTGACAAAATATGACGCTTCCGGGAAGAAGATCCTGGAGTTTGGCAAACGGGGAAAAGACAAAGGTGAGTTCAGCTTTCCGGTAAGCCTTGCAATTGATGGAAAAGGTCTGATATACGTTGTGGATCAACACAAAAGTAATGTTATGGTGTTTGACGGGAAAGGCAAGTTTCTTTTTGATTTTTCCAGGTTTGGGTGGCGGGAAGGCAGACTTTCCTTCCCATCCTACATATTTATTAATAATTCCAACAAAATATTTGTTGTTGACCGGGGCAACTCCCGGATAAGTATTTTCCGGTAAACCATATTTTCCCCGGCGCCACAGTGTGGATACCCTGACTTGGAACAAGCGGCATGGATAGCCGCCTCTTGAACGTATTAGAGGGAAAGCATCATGCAGAGAGGAGAAGAATAATGTCGTTATCCGAGAGGATTAGTCATATTAAACCTTCAGCGACCCTTGCTATTAACGCTAAAGCCCAGGAATTGAGAAAGCAGGGGGTTGATGTAATCAGTTTTGGCGTGGGTGAGCCTGATTTTGATACCCCCAGGCACATCAGAGATGCCGCCATACAGGCTATGGAAGAGGGATTTACCCGGTATACGGCCGTGGGCGGCATCGATGAACTGAAAGATGCTGTTTGCGATAAATTCAGGAAAGATAATAACCTTGATTATGATCGGTCTGAGGTAATGGTCTCCTGCGGCGGGAAACATGTCCTTTACAATCTGGCGCAGGCCATTTTGAATCCCGGAGATGAGGTTATTATTCCCGCGCCTTACTGGGTCTCCTATCCCCCGATTGCAATTCTTGCGGGTGCGGATCCGGTTGTCGTGCAAACGGATGAAGCCAATGATTTCAAGCTTTCCGCTTCTGCCTTGGAGGGAGCGATTACGTCTCGCACCAAGCTCCTGGTGCTCAACAGCCCCTCTAATCCGACAGGTTCGGTTTACACCCTTGAGGAGTTGGAACGGCTGGCAGATGTCATGCTGAAGCATGACATCTATGTGGTATCCGATGATATCTATGAAAAACTGATCTTTGACGGAGGCATGTTTGCCAATATCGCCCAGGCCGCCCCGGGAATGAAAAAGAAAACATTTGTACTCAACGGCGTATCCAAGAGCTACGCGATGACAGGCTGGCGCATAGGTTATGTGGCCGGTCCCTCCGAGGTTATCGCCGGGATGACCAAGATTCAAAGCCAGAGCACTTCGAACCCTAATTCTATTGCCCAAAAGGCGGCAGTTGCTGCGCTGTGCGGACCCCAGGATGAGATTGCAACGATGCTGACGGCCTTTGACGAAAGAAGGAAATACCTGGTCGAACGCTTGAACGGGATAAACAATGTCTCCTGCAACACTCCGGGAGGGGCCTTCTACACATTCCCGAACTTCAGTCACTATTTCAAGGCGAGTTTTGAAGGAAAGCAGATTGCAAACTCCGCCGGCCTGGCCGAATTTCTTCTCACAGAAGCAAAGGTCGCGCTGGTCCCGGGGATTGCGTTCGGGGCTGACAGTTTTATCAGGTTTTCTTATGCCACAAGCATGGCCCTTATCAAGGAAGGCGTTGACAGAATCGAGAACGCCTTGGGCAGACTGGTGTTTTAGTGAGCTTAGGGTAGTTTTCAGGGGAAGGCTGTCAATAATCGCGGCGACGCCAGTCGCCGGGAACGACCGAGCTCACCGGCCCGCCTATCGAATGACACCCGAGTATCCGGCAAGGAACACCTTGAATTACCGAGTGATACACGCCATCGAAGCAGTTCTACAATACCTCTCGAAGTTACATTCACAAATTTAGTTAATGGTTAGTTCGCATTGTCAAGAAGGGAATACGCTTCTCGAGAACTCAATAAACAGTAAGCATGACCGTGCTCAAAAACCAACTGATTAAAATTACACACTTTTTATAGGCATACCATGCAAATTCTCAATTCTGTCACAGTCATGCCGCAAAGCCACCGGGGATTCTTTTGGAAATATTTATTTCTGTCAACCTTCAGCTTCGCCTTTTCGACAACACAAACAGGCCTTTTCCCTTCAGTCATAGAAGCCTTCACTGGCGCCTAACCTGTTTAATTTCTTCATCAAACCATAACCGTCATTAGAAGTCCAAATAGCAAAT
>MAXM01000206.1 GCA_001751015.1 Desulfobacterales bacterium C00003106 | reverse complement strand
TGGCGCGAAGCGTCCACGCCATCTTTGATATAGACGGCCTAAAAGCCATATTTGTTTTACTGCATTATGACATGCGAAACGGATATATGTTGCGATTTTGCAATATAATACAATGTGTGATCGGTATATACGGCATTTTCGCAATATAAAAAGCTTGACTTTATGAAAAGTATACTGTAAGTTTTGCTGTATATTTTTAAAAACCGTGATAACCGACAACTTCCAAGCTAAAGCGGTCTTGCTTTTTTAACGGCAAAAATATTTTCCTCTTTCTATATCTAAAATATTTTCAACATGTTCTATTCAAGTATACAAGGAGGGGCTACGATGGTCAAGCCAAAACTGTTGGATCAAGTGCGTTATGCGACTCGGGTCAGACACCTCAGTTACAGAACCGAACAAGCTTATGTAAACTGGGTCAGAAAATTCATCCTGTTTCACAACAAACGCCATCCCAATGAGTTGGATGAGTCCGATGTGAGCACGTTCTTGACTTTTCTTGCGGTGAGGAGAAGAGTCGCTGCTTCGACCCAAAACCAGGCTTTAAGCGCAATTCTATTCCTTTATCGTAATGTACTCAAAAAGGAGCTCGGCTGGGTCAACAACGTAGAGCGGGCGAAAAAACCCCAACGGGTGCCGGTAGTCTTCACAGGGCAGGAGGTAAAAGAAATTCTGTTGCGCCTTGATGGAACAAAATGGATTATGGCAAGCCTCCTTACGGCTCTGGTCTTAGGCTCCGCGAATGTCTCCGTCTTCGCGTCAAGGATGTGGATTTTGAGTACCAACAAATTGTTGTGAGAGACGGGAAGGGACAAAAAGATCGCATCACCATGCTGATCGTGAATGGGGGTGGCAGTATGTGTTTCCTGCATCAAAACGATGCAAGGATCCGAGAACCGGGGTAATAATGCGGCATCATCTGCATGAATCTGCACTACAACGCTCTGTAAAAACGGCAATTCGCAAAACAGCTATTACGAAACATGGAAGTTGCCACACGTTTCGCCATAGTTTTGCCACCCACCTGCTGGAGGGTGGCTATGACATCCGCACAGTTCAAGAATTACTCGGCCATAAGGATGTGAGCACCACTATGATATATACTCACGTGTTGAATAAGGGCGGGAAGGCGGTACGAAGCCCGTTAGACGCACAAGGGCATTGTGCATAGGCGTTACATGAACGGAGGAGTGAAACAGGTATGCTTGAAGGGATGAAGTTTTACCGGTACTGTCTGAGGAGTCCTACTACTTTTCCCTCGATGCGAAACTCTCCCTTCTTGACAATGATGGGCTCCATTCCCTCATTGGCAGGATGGAGTTCCACGCAGTCTTTCCGTTTGTGATATTTCTTAATAGTCGCCTCATTGTTGATCAAGGCTACTACGGTCTCTCCTTTTTCGGCTGTTGGCTGCTTCCTGACCACCACGAAATCTCCGTCCAGTATACCGTCTTCTTTCATGGAGTCTCCTTCGACCTGCAGAACAAAATAGTCGCCGCTGCCTATCATGGACGGAGGGACTTCAATCGCATCTACATCTTCAATTGCTTCAATCGGTTTTCCCGCAGCCACCTTTCCCAGGAGGGGAAATTCGAATCGCCTGGTTTCCACGGGGCTGATCACTTCAATGGCCCGCTTCCGGTTTTTTTCTTTGGGAAGGCGGACATAGCCTTTCCGCTCCAAGGCCTTGAGATAGGTAGTTACCGTGTTGTAAGATTTGAAGCCGAAATGGGAGCATATCTCTTCAAAACTGGGGGACCTACCCCATTCTTCTATATACAAGGAGATATATCCCAAGAAAGCCTTCTGTTTTTCCGTCAATTTCATTATATTCTGTATATAAATTGCCGTTTGTTTGAGATAATAATGACACAAAAAAGATATGATATCAATAAGTTTTGGGCGGAATTTGAGGCCGGGTGGTTGGTTCCGGGGCGCTGGAACGGATAGCATGAGGTCTTGCCACACAAGCCCGGTCATTTCCCCTTGTGCTGCCGGCTGGGGAATAACTTACTAATTTTATTAGATGATTTGAATTGGTTTTTATCATGAACGAGTGCCGATGTAAAGTTCAAAGGGAAATCGTCCGCACGAGATGACGAACAAGGACGTTTTGAAAATAAGAGTCAAAATGTCGCTGTAGTAATAACTATCTTTTTAATCTTAAAGAACGAAAGACATTGTTGATTTTTGAACCAAAATTGTTTTGATCAGTTGCTGTATAATCTTCAATTTCTCCTTTGAACTTTCCGCAATTTGTGGTAGGCACAAAGTGTTCTTTTTGTAAAAATGTAATAACGAATACAATTGGTTATATGTCATAAAAGTGGGCTGATAAAAATTTGCCCTGAAGCGGAACAGAAACCGGATAATTTTTAAGGACATTTGCATCACCCCACTCCAATACTCTATGAACGAAACAGACTCTCCCCTTTTACAACTTCCCAACACCTACCGGGCCTTCTATGGGGCCTTTCCCTCGCTTTATTCGATTCAAAAGCAGGCCATTTCGCCTATTCTCAAAGGGCGTGATCTGGTTTTGCAGTGCGCCACCGGCTCGGGCAAGACCGAAGCCGTCCTGGCGCCCTGTCTGGAAAGGATTATCCGATCCGGGCGGAGCGAGGCGCTTATCTACATTGTCCCCACTCGTGCCCTTGCCTTTGATTTAAAACGGCGCTTTGAGAACATTGTTACCCGGCGACTCGGGCTTTGCCTTGCAATACGCACCGGCGACATCAAACGTTCAGGCGGTGAACGCCCTGATCTCATGCTTACAACTCCGGAATCCCTGGATGTTCTGCTGGGTAGTTCTAATCCGGATTTGCGGGGATTTGTGTCGCGGGTCCGCATGATGATTATTGATGAAGTCCACCTTTTTGTTTACAAGTACCGGGGCCGACAGCTTTCTTACCTGATCACCCGCCTGGAACGTCGCTTTTCCCGTCCATTACAGAAGATGGCGCTTTCCGCTACGATTGCCGACGTGGATTCCGTGATCCGGTTCTTCGGGTTTCAGCCCGATACGGTAAGATGTACAGCGAGCGTACAACGCGATATTGTTCCTCATCTGATCCACCTCAAAGACGAGGACCGTGAATTTGTCGCCCTTTTGGACGATCTTTACAACATCTGGAAATACCGTAAGATCTTGATCTTTGCCAACAGCCGGGGGAAGTGTGATCGGTTGTTTGCCATGGTGAACCGGGAGGGGCGGTTTCAAGGCGTGTCCGAGCTTCATTATTCCAATCTCAAGACCCGGGAACGCCGGGCCGCGGAACGCAGGTTTCGAAAGCGTAACCACGCGCTCTGTATTGCCACCAGTACCCTTGAACTCGGGATTGATATCGGGGATGTGGACGGGGTAATACTCTATGAACCGCCCGATTCCGTATCCGCCTTTCTGCAGCGTATCGGACGATCGAATCGACGGCAGAACCAGATATATTTCTGGGGCATCTGCCGGGGAGAACGCGCCGGGTTACAGCTTCTGCGTTTTTTGGGATTGCTGGGGCCGGCCAGACAAAGTGCGGTGGAATTTCCATTGCCCAAGACATTGCCAAGTGTGCTGGTTCAGCAAGTCCTTTCATGTCTTTATGAGAAAAAACGGATTTCTCTATCGGCAATGCAGGAACTTTTTCCACAGCAACGAAAAACCCTGGATACTGTTTTCGGTTCACTATTTAAGCAGGGGTGGGTGAGCAAGACCCATGTTAAAGGTCTCTTCCAGGGAGGTTGGCGCTATCGGCGCTGCCGATTTGAACGTAAAATATGGGGCAATTTTCCGGAAACAGAGGAAAACTACACGATTGAGTTGCCGGGCGAAGCTATTGCCGATATTCCCTGGTCCATTGTCCGGCAACTTGATCCCGGAGACCGGGTCTGCCTCGCGGGAAAGCGTCTCCTGATTTTGCGTATAGATACAGGAGAGCGCAAACGGGTCC
>MAXM01000205.1 GCA_001751015.1 Desulfobacterales bacterium C00003106 | reverse complement strand
GTACTATATACCGGATGGATTGAACGGAGAGAGAATAGTCATGCTCGATTTGAAACGCCTGCGCCGGGATGTGGAATTAGTCAAAAAGGAATTGAAAAAGAGGGGAGGGGACTACGATCACCAACTGGAGGAGTTTGCGAATGTTGATGCGGAGCGGCGTTCAATTCTCTCTTCAGTCGAGGCATTGAAACATGAACGTAATGTGGTTTCAGATGCCATTGCGCGGATGAAAAAGGCAAAGGAGAATGCCGCGGACCAGATCGAGAAGATGCGGGCGGTTTCTCAAAAAATAAAGGAAATGGACGGACTGCTTTCCGAAAAGGAAGAAGCAATCCACAATATCCTTATGTCTCTTCCCAACGTGCCGCACTCTTCTGTACCTGAAGGGAATGACAGCGCTGACAACCCTGTCCTGAAAACCGTTGGTTCGGTTCCTGATTTTGATTTCCAGCCGCTTGATCATTGGACCATTGGTGAACAGCTCGGTATACTTGATTTCAAAAGGGCTGCGAGGATGTCAGGCGCAAGATTTGCCCTCTATTTCGGGCAGGGCGCTCAACTCGAACGGGCGTTGATCAATTTCATGTTGGACATCCAGACCGGGCACGGGTATCGTGAGGTGCTTCCGCCGTTTATTGTGAACCGAACGGCTATGACGGCTACAGGGCAGCTTCCCAAGTTTGAAGAGGATCTCTTTAAACTCGAGGGCCTGGATTATTTCCTTATCCCCACGGCAGAGGTCCCTGTGACAAATATACATCAGGGGGAGATCCTGGACGAGGAAGACCTGCCGCTCTATTATGCGGCCCATACCGCATGTTTTCGTTCAGAGGCGGGCTCGTACGGCAAGGATACCCGCGGCCTGATTCGGCAGCACCAGTTCAACAAGGTGGAAATAGTCAAGTTCACCACCCCCGAGACGTCGTACGATGAGTTGGAAAAACTCCTGAAAGACGCAGAGACCGTTTTGGAGCGTCTGGAGATTCCCTATCAGGTGATTACGCTTTGCAGCGGAGACCTCGGTTTTTCCGCAGCCAAGACATACGACATTGAGGGATGGATGCCGGGACAGGGGGCATACCGCGAGATTTCGTCGTGCAGCAATTTTGAGGACTTCCAGGCACGAAGAGCAGGTATCCGTTTCCGGAAAAAGGGGAGGAAAGGAACAAGACTTGTTCATACACTGAACGGTTCCGGTCTTGCTGTAGGACGCACGGTTGTTGCTCTTCTCGAAAATTACCAGCAGGCTGACGGCACAGTTGTGATCCCCGATGCCCTGAGGCCGTATATGGGGGGCGCTGAACGGATAGTCTCAATAGATGAGGTTCTTTCATGAAGGTTGAGAAATTTCCCGGCAGGATTCAACCCTATCTTCTGCCCAAGGTTGACGGAGAGATAGTCTATCGATGTCTGCTGTGCAATAAAGAGTTTGATATCAAGAAGCTCTTGTACACATGCCCTGTGTGTGGCAGCGTTCTCCTTTTGGAAGACAAGGCCGCAGACAGGCTGAAAAAGATCCCCGGAGCGGTGTGGCGCGATCTCTTTGATTATAGAAAGATGCTTAACGTGAGGGCAATGCGGGGGATTTACCGGTACCACGAGTTTATCGGTCCGATACTCCCCCTTGATTCCATCGTCTATCTGGGCGAAGGAGATACGCCGGTCATTGAAGCAAACGGATTGCTTCAAAACAAGGTTGGACGCAAATTTTATTTCAAGAACGACGGCCAGAATCCGAGCGCCTCTTTTAAGGACCGGGGCATGGCCAGCGCCCTGAGTTACATCAACTACCTTATTGGAACAGGATCTGTTTCAGAGATCCTCGCGGTTTGCGCCTCCACAGGAGACACCTCCGCCTCCGCGGCTCTGTACGCGTCATACCTGCAGCCTAAGATAAAATCAGCAGTCCTCCTTCCTCACAAGAAGGTCACACCGCAGCAGCTTGCACAACCCCTCGGAAGTGGAGCAGCGGTTTTTGAAATTCCCGGTGTCTTTGACGACTGCATGAAGGTGGTGGAGGCCCTTTCAGAAAACTACAATGTAGCGCTCCTGAACTCAAAAAATGCGTGGCGGATACTCGGCCAGGAATCGTATTCCTATGAAATAGCTCAGCAATTCGATTATGACATAGATAATAAGGCCCTTGTGGTGCCCATAGGGAATGCAGGGAATATCACAGCAATCATAAGCGGGTTCCTGAAATTCTTTGAAACCGGGATCATAACCACTCTTCCAAAGATCATCGGAGTTCAGTCGGTTCATGCCGATCCTGTATTTCGTTATTATCTCGAACCGGATTCGAAAAAGCGTGTCTTTGAACCGGTGACGGTAAGGCCGAGCGTGGCCCAGGCTGCCATGATCGGCAATCCCGTCTCCATGCCGAGGGTTATCCACCTGGTCAAGAAATACAATGAAACCGCAAGAGAACAGAGGGTCTTTTTTGTGGATGTGACCGAACAGTCGATCATGGATTGGCAGCTTACGGCAAACAGAAACGGGCATATTGTCTGCACGCAGGGAGGCGAGAGCCTTGCCGGGCTGGTCGAGGCTATTGCCGACGGGATTGTCGAAAAAAACGAAGAAGTGATTTGCGATTCAACGGCCCATGCCCTGAAATTTTCAGGTTTTCAGGAGATGTACTTCGAAGACCGGTTTCCTGAAGGATATGAAATCAGGCCCAAAAGGGAATTCCGTAACACCCCGCGTCTCGTCCGTCCCAAGGTGCTCAAAGAAGTGCCTGAACCAGGCAAACCGCTTCCCCCGAAACAGTTCGAAGAATTTGTGCGGATTACATCAGAGGAAATCGCATCGATCCTTGATCTGAAGAAGAAGCATTAAGATGTCCCTTATCCTTTCCTTATTGTCCCGTTGGTCATCGTGTAGATTGAGTTGGTTGTTTCCCTTAAAAGCTGTTTGTCGTGAGAGATGATCATGTAGGAATGAAACTGATTTTTCAGGATATCCGCCAGCCTTTTAGTGAGATCACCGTCCAATCCCGCTGTCGGCTCATCAAGCAGCAGGACTTCCGGTCTCATTGCGAGCACTGTGGCAAACGCGATAAGTTTTTTTTCTCCGCCTGAAAGATTGTAGGTTATCCTTTCTTCAAAACCTGCCATCCCGAGCGTATCGAGGGTGTCTCTTACAATATCCGCTGCTTGCCTGCGCGATTTGCCGAGATTGAGCGGGCCGAACGATATATCTTCCGCCACAGTGGGACTGAAGAGCTGGTCGTCAGAGTCCTGAAACAAAAGACCGATTCTTTCTCTAACCTGGCGAAAATCCGGTTCTTTTTTTCTATCCTTGCCGAATATTCTGATCCGGCCGTCTAACGGAACAAGGAGTCCCATAATAACATGAAACAGGGTTGTCTTGCCGCTTCCGTTATGGCCTGTCAGTCCTATCCGGTCACCTTCGGACATGGCAAAGGTGAGTCCCTTCAAGACCTCACGCCTTGACTCGTGAGCAAAGGTTATATCCTCTAATTCGATTATCGTGTCATGAGTTTCCATTGAAAGAGTATTAGTCCTATTATGTATGCGGAAAGCGCTACGCCAAGAAAGAGATCAGACCGTTTCAGGGAGAGATGATCGACTACCCAGTATTTCCCTTTGAATCCCCTGCATAACATCGCGTTGTAGATCCTTTTTGAGCGATCAAAGCTTCTCAACAGGAGGATACCCACAAGATAGGCATACGTTCTATATGTATGCAGGTTGGTCCCGGGCCGAAAACAGCGTATCTTGAGGGCATTGACGATGCTGTGGTATTCAAGATGAATCACATGGATATATCTATAACAAAAAAACGCCATGTGGACCAGTTTTCCCGGGAGCCGGAGCCGGTTTAGTGCATGGATGAGCGTGGGGACCGGTGTCGTGGCGAGAAACGCTATGGAGGCAAGGATGATCGCGTTTGATTTCAGCGTTATCAGGAGGGCATACTCGATCCCCTCGCGAGATGCCTTGAGCGGACCAAGAGAGAAGATCGTCTGTCCGGGATACGTAAAAGGGAGAAAGAACCAGAGAAAGAGGACAAAGCCGTTTACGATCATTAGACGCCACCCGACCTTTTTCAGGTCCAGCCGCGCGACCAGGATCGCAGTCGCGGGAAGGAAAAAGGCGATGATCGTCACAGCTCTGCAGGTCGTAGTCGCGACTACAACCGAAAAAAAGAGAGTTACGATGATCTTGACCCTTGGATCAAGTCGGTGCAGAAACGAGTCTCCTTTTGAAAATTGTTCTATATCCAATAGGTGCGGCCTCGCACAAAGCTATAGACCTTCAGATAATTAATTGCACAAGGCTAGAGG
>MAXM01000204.1 GCA_001751015.1 Desulfobacterales bacterium C00003106 | reverse complement strand
GTCTTTTTCAACCGTGAACCGTTCCTTACACCCCAGGCTATGAGATAGGAGATCGTCTCATTTGCCACAAATATTTTCGCCGCGCACTTCCCAGAAAAACAAGTATCCCTTCTTCGGTGTAATCCGGGTAAGTCCAGTCAAGCGGGTGAAATTTTCCCTTCTGAAAGATGAGCGTCAGATCGGCGTATATTCCATGCTGCAGGTATATGCGATGCGAATAGTTCTTCCCGGTTGCCAGCACAAAATGTTCCGCGAGAAGATAACCAGGATCAATATTGACACAACGCCTTTTGTCTCTTGCAAGACTATTCTCAATTCTGTTCGTAGAGAGTTTTATTGCGGGAATGCTATCCTGCCCGATCAAATCATTGAAGGCGAACATGCGCCTGAATAAAGGCCACCCCATTTCCGGAATGTAATAGTCAGTATGATGAAAAGAAAGCCATGGGCTGATTGCGTCAGGTTGTCCGAAACACGCGCACAGATCTTCGGCAACTTTCTCGATGATGTTTTTTTGATTTACGATACAGCCCACAATCAGTTTTGCGGGTTTCGGCCTTTGGGGTATGCTCATCTACGGCCTTCCCACAGAGGTGTAGTGAAAGCCCAATCCCCTCATGCGTGCCGGGTCGTATATGTTTCTCAGGTCAACGACAACCGGCCTGCGCAAGAGATCCTTTACTTTGTTCCAGTCAATACTTCTGAACTGATTCCATTCAGTAACCAGGACCAGGCAATCCGCGCCGTCCGCAACAGCATAGAGATCAGGCATGTAATCGATCCCGTCAAGCTGTTTTTTCGCCTCCTCCATACCTACCGGATCAAATGCCCGGATACTGGCGCCCCTTGCCTGCAGCTCCCTGATAATCGGCACAGAAGGAGCGTCACGCATGTCGTCTGTATTCGGTTTAAAGGTGAGGCCGAGTACGCCTACAACGGCCCCGCTGAGGTTCTCTATGGCGGCTTCTATCTTTCCCGCCATCAATTCCGGTCTTTGCCTGTTGACTTCCATTACGGATTCCACAATCTTGAACTCATAACCGTGATCCTTGGCAATCTGACAAATGGCCTGAGTGTCTTTGGGGAAACACGATCCACCGAAACCCGGGCCGGGGTGCAGAAACTTGGATCCGATCCTCTTGTCAAGCCCCATCCCTTTCGCCACCTTGTGGACATCCGCTCCCGTCCTCTCGCAGAGATTCGCCACCTCGTTGATAAAGGATATCTTTGTGGCGAGGAAGGCGTTTGAGGCATATTTTACCATCTCGGAGGTAGCCACATTGGTAATCAGAAAAGGGGCTTCTATAAGGTAAAGGGGGTTGTAGAGATCCTTTAAGATCGCAACGGCCTGTTCGCTTTCAGCGCCTATTACTACACGATTAGGACGCATGAAATCCTCTATTGCTGATCCCTCCCTGAGGAATTCCGGGTTGGAGGCAACGTCAAAAGGAACCGGTTCCGACTGGTTCTCTCTTATTACAGTCTCTATCATTTGCCCTGTTCCAACAGGCACCGTGCTTTTTGTGACTACGACTTTGTATCCGTTCATGGCCTGGCCGATCGATGCGGCGACCTCTTTTACGTATTTCAGGTCAGCGGAACCGGTAGGATCAGGGGGAGTGCCGACAGCGATAATTATGACCAGGGCGTTATCTATGCCCTCTCCAATATCGGTCGTAAAAAAGAGCCTCCCTTCTTTCACGTTCTTTTGCACCAGCTCTGTCAGCCCGGGTTCATGGATGGGAATCTCTCCATTTGTCAAGAGGTTGATCTTGGTTCTGTCATTGTCCACACATGTGACGCGAAGACCGAATTCCGCGAAACACGCCCCGGTTACCAATCCGACATAACCTACGCCCACGACACAAACATTCATAAGTACTCTCCTCAGTTTTTATCTGCCGGCTAAAGCCTGTTTTAGGACCTGAAAACATAAAGATGTGTGTGTTGCTGGAAGCTATTCTTCGAAAACTCATTGTGAGTTGTGGATAACGGCTATTCTATTCTTTCCATC
>MAXM01000203.1:5101-6230 GCA_001751015.1 Desulfobacterales bacterium C00003106 | reverse complement strand
TGCAATCCCGCAAGTTGTGTTACTACTTCGGATACAACATTTAATGGTATGATAGATGGGGCTCAGATAATACCTTCATCAACAGTACAAAAGCATGAAGGCCGAATTTCCAATTTCAATAAAGGATGCCCGGAATAGACATGGCTTTTGATATATCAGCATTTGAACAGTGTAGGATATGCGTTATCGGCGATCTCATGATTGATGAATACCTGTGGGGAACGGTTGATCGGATCTCGCCTGAAGCGCCCGTGCCCGTAGTTTGCGTGGAAAGAAAAAGCTATACGCTTGGCGGAGCGGGAAACGTGATCAACAATCTCGTCTCTCTCGGCGTCCGTGTGTCGGCCTGTGGTGTCATTGGAACAGGGATAAATGCGAATCTCCTGCTGAAAACCTTTGCCGGGATGAAGGTCGAGACAGCCGCGCTCATCAGGGAACAAGGCCGTCCAACTACGAAAAAAACGCGGGTCATCGCCGCAAATCAACACGTCCTGCGAATAGACCGGGAAACCACCAGGCCGATCAAAGACGAGACCGCCTCCCGGCTCTACGCTCTTTTGGAAAAGGACGTTTCCGAACACGATGCGCTCCTTGTTTCCGACTATGGCAAAGGACTGTTCTCGCCGGACCTGTTGAAGCGTCTGATCGATCTCGGCAACCATCACAAAAAGCCAGTCCTTGTTGACCCTAAAGGTCTTGATTTCAGAAAATACGCAAACGCTTCCATCATCACACCGAACAGGAAAGAGGCCTCTCTCGCGGCCGGCATCGAAATAAGAGACACCGGTTCTCTTGCGGCTGCAGGAAACAAACTCCTTTCCGGCATCCCGGTTAATAACCTGCTTATCACCACAGGCAAAGACGGCATGACCCTTTTTGAAAAGGGAAAGCCCCCGTATGCAATCCCCGCAAAAGCCCGTCAGGTCTTTGACGTATCCGGAGCCGGAGATACCGTCCTTGCTGTCCTCGGGACGGCTGTAGCCGCAGGACTTCCCCTGACGGAAGGAGCCGCCCTGGCCAATATTGCCGCTGGAATTGTGGTCAGCAAGGTCGGAACCGCGCCAATAGAAAAAGATGAGTTCCATAACGCACTGAACAGACATGACAAACGGTAATCATTCAGGTGGAT
>MAXM01000203.1:4010-5086 GCA_001751015.1 Desulfobacterales bacterium C00003106 | reverse complement strand
CAGAGTGCATCAGATCTGCATCTTGTTTCAGGTTCCCAGCCAATACTCAGAATCAATGGAGAGATGGAAAGGGTCAAGTACAAAGTACTTGAGAATGACGAACTGAAAAAAATGCTGTATGAAATCACGCCGGAAGAAAAAACAAAGGTATTTGAAGAAACCGGAGATGTTGACTTTGGATATGAAATCCCCGGACTTGCTCGCTACAGGGCCAATTTCTTCCAGCAGAGAAGCGGTGTGGGCGCGGTCTTTCGGGAGATCCCGAGCGAGATTCTTACAGCGGAACAACTGGGCCTCCCCCCCGTAGTATCCAAACTCGCGGCGTTGCCAAGGGGGCTTGTACTGGTCACAGGCCCGACAGGAAGCGGTAAATCGACCACGCTGGCCGCAATCATAGACGTGGCGAACCGCACCCGAAAGGACCACATAATAACCATTGAGGACCCTATCGAATTCGTTCACACGAGCCAGAGCTGTATTATCAATCACCGTGAGGTCGGAACACACACCAAGTCCTTTACCGCAGCGCTCAGAGGCGCACTCCGTGAGGACCCGGATATCATACTGGTCGGTGAAATGCGTGATCTTGAGACAATCTCTCTTGCCATTGAGGCGGCAGCCACGGGGCACCTTGTCTTCGGGACCCTCCACACCACAAGCGCCCCAAAGACGGTGGACCGCGTTATCGAGGTCTTCCCGTCCAGTGAACAGGCGCAGATCCGTTCCACATTGTCCGACGGGCTCAGGGCAGTGGTCGCGCAAACCCTTTTTAAGCGCATTGACAAGAAAGGACGATGCGCCGCGCTGGAGATACTGATAGCGACTCCGGCGGTGCGCAATCTTATACGGGAAGCCAAGACGTATCAGATTCCTTCAATGATCCAGACAGGAAAAAAATACGCCATGCAACTCTTGGACGATGCCATTATGGAGCTTTACAATAAAGGATGGATCGGCGGTGATGAAGCCTACACCAAGGCAAATGACAAGAGCAAGTTCCGGCCTTTCCTGAAGAATCCACCCACAGATTTCACTGAAGTTTAGGAACTGGGACGAAATAGCTTTCCCAAGTAGGC
>MAXM01000203.1:0-3898 GCA_001751015.1 Desulfobacterales bacterium C00003106 | reverse complement strand
GACAACAGATCTGCACAGGAGGCGCAATGCGGTCACAGGAAACAGACCATATATTGTCAAGAATGCTCGCAAGCAAGAGAAATATCTCTGACCTGAATATTACGGTAGGCAAACCGTTCCAGGTGGAAAGTGCGGGGGAGCTTTTGCCGGTAAAGGTCGATCCGCCCATAGATTCCCTTACCCCTTTTCAAACCGAGACATTCGCCCTAAACCTTATTAATAACGACCGGCGACTTTGCGAAATACTTCTTGAACAGGGTTCGTGCGATCTTTCCTATCAGTTGCCCGAAAAAGCCCGCTTTCGCGTCAATGTCTTCTCCCAGAAAAATCAGTCCTGCGTGGTCATGAGAAAACTGGAAACCGGTATCCCCACATGTGCCGAACTCCAACTTCCATCTGCGTTTCAGGAAATGGCCAAGGAGAAAAACGGGATTGTTCTAATTACAGGAGCAACGGGCACAGGGAAGACAACGTCGCTGGCCGCCATCCTGAACGAAATCAATGAATCGAGAGCGGTGCATATCATAACCCTGGAAGACCCTATCGAATACCAGCATCCTCACAAAAAGGGGACTTTCAATCAGCGGGAATTGGGATGCGACTTTGACACGTTCGCCAACGGTCTAAGGGCCGCCCTGCGCCAGGCCCCCAAGGTAATTCTGGTTGGGGAGATGCGCGACAGAGAGACCGTGGAAATCGGACTCAGCGCCGCAGAGACAGGTCATCTGGTACTTTCCACCCTGCATACGTCAGACGCAGGCCAGACCATCAACCGTATCCTTGGCATGTTCAATATCGAAGAGGAAAAGCAGATCCGAAACCGCCTTGCCGATGCCTTGAAATGGGTAGTGGCCCAACGTCTGCTTCCCAACGTGGGAGGAGGAAGGGTGGCCGCGTTTGAGATCATGGGGAACAATCTCCGCACGAAAGAAACTATCTGCCATGGGGAGTCTGAGGGAAAAACATTCTACGACATCATACAAGACGGACAAGCGTTCGGATGGACGACTTTTGACAACTCCATTACGAACAGTCTGTACAAGCAAGGACTTGTAACTGAAGAAACCGCTATGGCTTACGCCTCGCGCAAGGCGGTTGCAGGACGTTCAATCGACACTATAAAGAGTTCACGCGGTGAAAAAACCACCGACATAGAACACCTTGAAATCGATGACGGTTACGGACCGAAAGGCGACGGGAACGGCCCCAAGTTCTGACCGTTCGAGGAATACATGTCCGCGGACAGATGAGGGACACGGAGGTTTTTCGAAAGGAGAAAAAACATGGACATAACCTGCGGACACTGCAATACCACGCTCAAGCTGCCGGAAGAGAAGCTGCCGAAAAATCAGGCCATCAGGCTGACGTGTCCGAAGTGCAGGAACAAGATAGTTGTCAACCCGGTCCCGGACAGGGCCGTGTCTGCCCCGTCATCGCATTCTTCTGCAAAGGAAGTCTCTTCGGACGGAAATAGTGCGGGAAAAGACCCCTTTGATTTTACGGAGACCGAGAGAGAAACAGCCCTTGTTTGCGAACATGACACGGCTGCAAAAAACAAGATCTGCTCCGTACTGGAAGGCATGAACTATCACATTACACAAGCTGTATCGCAGGAGGACGCCCTCAAAAAGGTCCGCTTTCATCCTTATGATCTTGTTGTCGTAAATGAATCGTTCGAAGACGCCTCCCCTGAAGGCAATGAGATACTCGGTTATCTCAACAAGCTCACCATGACAACGCGGCGAAATATCTTTGTTGCACTTATGGGCACGGACTTTCGGACTATGGACAACATGACCGCGTTTGCCAGGAGCGTCAATGTTGTGATCAATCCAAAGGACCTCAACCAGTTGGGACTGATCCTGAAAAAATCCCTGGCTCAGCACATGGAATTCTACAGGATATTCAAATCCGTCCTGAAAGGGACAGGCAGGGGATAGAGTGACACGCAATCCAATGCCCTGAACCAACCATCTTCAACCTGGGGGATTCCTTCCGGCAAATAGATTCCGTGTACGGACAGCGTGTATGAAAAACACATCCTGAGGGGAGTTTGATCGGACTCGGGACATCTCCTTTAAGGATAGTCCGGGTTCTCCTCATGCCGGGATCGGCGACAGGACTGGCGGCAAGAAGCGCTTCTGTATAGGGGTGCTGAGGCCTCATCGCAAATGCCTTCTTTTTTGCGACCTCCACAATCCTTCCAAGGTACATCACTGCAATACGATCGCTTACGTGCCTGACCACACCGAGATCGTGGGCAATAAACAGGTACGTAAGATTGAACTTCTCCTTGAGGTCCAACAGAAGATTGATAATCTGGGCCTGTATTGAAACATCCAATGCCGATATCGGTTCATCGGCCACGATGAATCCGGGCCTGAGAGCAAGCGCCCTGGCAATACCGATTCGCTGGCGTTGTCCCCCACTGAACTCATGCGGATAGCGGTCCGCCTGTTCGCGAAGAATACCAACTTCCTTCATCAAACGATGCACCTCGTCCCGCCGGCTTTTTTTGTCGCCTCTCTTGTGAATAATCAAGGGCTCTTCTATGATGGCGGCAGCCGTCTTTCGCGGGTTAAGAGAAGAATAGGGGTCCTGGAAGATGATCTGCATAGACCGCCGCAGCAAGCGAAGATCTTTTTTTCTTAACTCAAGGATATTCTTCCCGTCGAAATAGATTGTTCCCTGTGTCGGCTCCTCAAGCCGCATGACAAGACGGCTCAGGGTCGATTTTCCACATCCGGACTCCCCCACAAGTCCGAGGATCTCTCCTTCCGCTATTTCAAGGTCAATACCATCAACCGCCTTGAGAAGAGCGGGTCCTCCCGCCCGCAGTCTCTTTTTTACGGAATAATATTTTTTTACGCCTTGCAGGGATAATAGTGCATCCATCAATTATACTTCCAGCACCGCACTCGATGCCCACCGCCAACGTCAACCATGTCGGGCATTCTCTCACACAGTTCGAATCTGTCCGAACATCGATCCGCAAAACGACATCCCGAGGGAAGCGATATGAGATCCGGAACACTACCGGGAATTGTCGGGAGGCGCGCGGACATCTCCTTGTCTGTCAGCTTCGGCACTGACGCCAGAAGCCCTTTTGTATAAGGATGTAAGGGATTCCGGAAAAGCCCGTCCACACTGTTTTCTTCTATTACGTGGCCGGCATATATCACGAGAACATCATCCGCCACCTCGGCTATCACTCCAAGATTGTGGGTAATCATGATTATCGACATGCCATGCTTTTCCTGGAGAGACATCAGGAGCTCCAGTATCTGGGCCTGTATGGTTACGTCAAGCGCTGTTGTAGGCTCGTCTGCGATAATCAATCTCGGTTTGCACGAAAGCGCCATTGCGATCATTACCCTTTGGCGCATGCCGCCGCTTAGCCGATGAGGATACTCATTGACACAGAGGTGAGGATCCGGCATGCCTACCTGCCGCAACATCGTCTCTGCGATCTTCAGGGCCTCTTTTGCGGACAGCTTTCGGTGAAGGTGAAGCACCTCTGCAATCTGATTTCCCACGGTAAAAACCGGGTTCAGCGAGGTCATGGGGTCCTGGAAAATCATACTGATCGAGTTTCCCCGGACATTCTGCATTTCTCTTTCCTTCAGCTTCAATATGTCCCTGCCGTCAAATAAAACCGTTCCCGATTCGATCCTCCCGACTCGTTCGGGAACAAGACGCATTACGGAAAGCGCTGTCACACTCTTTCCGCATCCTGATTCGCCCACGATCCCGAGTGTCTTCCCCCGTTCTACGGAAAAACTGACCCCGTCCACGGCATGAACAACACCCTGGTCTGTGTAAAACGAGGTCCTCAGATCTCTAACGTCAAGCAGGCTCATAACAAAGGAAATCCCATTAGGAACGGGGACGGAATAAC
>MAXM01000202.1 GCA_001751015.1 Desulfobacterales bacterium C00003106 | reverse complement strand
CATGGAAATTGAGGCGTGATTCAGATTAGCTTCTTTCAGCCATTGGGTGAAATGTAACATTTGTACCTATCAACCTGTTTCCCTTTTGCCAACAACCAGTTAGGTCGTTTCAACCCGGAACTGTGAACGCTGAACCGCTCAACCCGGGTTTTATCTAAACACCTGACCAGTTACACTCTTTTCATTTGACCTGTAAGCCCCTTTTCCCTATACTTCATCTTTTCATTTGAGTTTGTCCTAATACGCAACTCTTCAGGCAACGCAGAAGCCGGATCAAAAGACAAAGGAGATGGGACTATTGTTTATTTCCCCGTTCCTTAATCTCTTTTCGCTGGAGGCGTAATATGTCGGACAGTGATTTGGAAGAACAGATTGCCGGATTCTGGTCTGCTTTTTTGGGCCACAAGGACGCTATCGATAAGATTGACCTAACAGAGCAATTTGAATCCCCTTTTGTCGAGTTAGTCAAAGTCAATGCCGCCATGCTGATATGCCTTTGCGGGAAAGAGCACCCTTTGTTTCATAAGGCTTGGGACTATCTGCATTTGGCAGACGCCGTTTTCGGCGAGCAAAAAAAGAGCTATCTGAAATTCTATGAAATCATCCAGGAAGAAATCGTAGAACGGCTCAAGACAGATCCCGTGGCGTTGGAGTTGTTTCAAGATGTGATCCGGGACCGGGACCCGGATCGACTGAAAGCGGCCAGACTGGAGATATTCAACCCCATAGCTGCTCAGACTCTTTCCAGGTTTGATGCAAAGCAGATAGTAAAAGATATTCAGAAGAAGAACCGGCTGAGATTGATCGCAAATAATGAAGATTTTATCACCGACCCTATAAGGGAAGTGATCTTCACCACTAATCTCCTGGTCACACCACCGGAAAAGGAATCCCTTATTCCGGAGGGATTTCCAGTGTGGGCTCAGGAAACTCTCAGGTTAGTCATAGGGCTGCCGGTTGACTGGCACTTTGATCATCCTATGGAGATCGCGGCGACCAGGGATGCGCTGCATGCCAGTGAATTTATTTTCTGCTTGAAAGGATTCGAGGAATCATTACACGCCGAGATTGAGATAGAGAAAGCTGCGTGGAAGGACTACATAAGCCGGGGAGACAAGGTCCCTCTCTATATTTCAATAAGTCCCACACATGGGGGTGTAAACCTCGGCTGCGCTGCAAGAGAAATGCTGAAATGCCAATATGCCGCCGCCGTCAAGAGCGGTATGCTTCAGGAACTTGAAATCGTGGAGCCTTACCTCTACACGCAGGCTGAAGTAAAGCGTCTCATAGACGATGTTCTGACCCCGGCCGCTAAACGCTATTTTCCGGAATTACAAGAAAGGGAAATAGGAGTATATCTCTCATTTCTTGGTGTCGAGGGCTGCTATGCGATGCATTACAATTTTCTCAAGGCATTTGGTTCTCTCGCCAAGTTCATGAATCCGAAGGTAAAGGCCGTCATAAAGATCGACACAGACCAAACCTTTCCAACCGACCGATTCTACCGGGAAACAGACTCATGCTGGCTGGAAGCTTTTACCCTGCCGACCATAGGCGGCGTTTGCGCGGATCAGAACGAACGTAACATGTACATGGGCTGTTTTGCAGGAAGCCTGACCAATAGGGATGAACTGATTCAAAAAGATGACCTGTTCCTTCCTGATATTTCCATTCCTGATGTCCCTGAGAGAATTCCCGAAGGCGAGGCCGGCGTGTTCTATCAAGGCCTGCTTCAGTCCCTGATCACACAGGGAGAGGCCTTTCCTCCCGAAATTCAGTGGAGAGCGCTGAAGGTGCTCAACGAATATCCCTACATGCGTACCTTTGTCACTGGCGGAACCATCGGCTTCCTGATAGATGCGCTGGAACGGTATGCCCCTTTTGTGGATGCCCATGTTCACCGGGCTGAGGACCAGGCCTTTCTCCTGTCAGTGCTTTTTGATCAATATGATGGACACTTTCTCAGGTATCTGTATTTCCCGGGGCTGCACATGATTCATGAAAAAGAGTCGTTTGCTTCTGCTGCGATCAAGACGGCCGAGCCTTACAAAAAGATATATGATTTGGAAAGAATATGGAATTTTTCTTACCTGACTCGGGCGCTTTGCGAGATCAAGGGATGGGATTTCGAAGATGTGAGAAGCACCCTCAACTTTTTTACCGCCTCATTTGTTCAGCCTTTCCCGAGGCTATTGGCCCTTACACGTTTTGTCCTGTCCGTGGCAAGAAACGGGGGGCGAAACAGAGACGACATTATTTACCAGAAAGAGGGGCTTAGACGATTGCCCAAGATAGCGCTTCACCGGGAGCGGTATTATCGAGATGCGAAAGCCAGGGTGGCTGAGCAGATAAAGGCCTGGCGTTTCTATTATGATCTAATGATGAAATTGAGGGAAAGCGCAAAAAAGGGGGATACCTTTGCCCTTGCACTCAGGCAAAAGGTGAATGAAATAAACAACGATTGCAAATTGATAAAATAGGATTACTCTAATATGCGAACTTTGGTTGTCATACCATCTTACTGGACAGGATCAGCTTCTACGGAACCAAAGACCACAACCCGGAGATCCTTTGACCGGCATTATAGAGGCTTGTGTCTTGAAAAGGCGCTCACGAGTTTCAAGATTCTGAAGGAAAAGGATTTTCAGATACTGGTGATTACAGCTACCGGTTCTCCGGAGGATCAGGAGCAAATTGCAAAAGAGGTGATGGGAATCGTCAGGAAGGCGCGTGAGAAAACCGGAATACCGATTCTCCTTTTTCCCAATACCATAATGCCAGGGGTTCAAGGGATTTTTCGGGAGCATTGTGATCAGGACGCCCTTGATTTCCTGTGCGTGGATGGCTACTCAAACATCAGGAATACCGGGCTGATCCTGGCCCAGGTTCTGGGCGCCGAAGAGATTGTTTTTGTCGATGACGACGAATATATTGATGATCCTCTTTTCCTGCAAAAGGCAAGGGAGTATCTCGGAAAGAGCATAAACGGGAAGGTTGTCGCCGGGGTGGGTGGTTACTACGTTGATCCGCAAAAAGCCTACCGCAGGAGCATAAAGCCGGAACCATGGAAGACTTGCTGGGATCCGGAGCGCTTGTTGAATGAGACGCTCTGTCACCTTGTGGAGACGCAGCCCCGCATCAAGTTAACACCCCTGGTTCTTGGAGGATGCCTTGTGCTTACCCGCCCTCTCTTTGCTCTTATTCCTTTTGACGTGCGTATCCCACGGGGCGAAGACATGGATTATCTGATCAATGCCAGGATGTTCAAATTCTCAATATTTTTTGACAATCAATTGCATATAGTACATGAACCGCCTCCGAAACGGCGTCCCCTCTGGAAGAGGATTCAACAGGATATGCGCCGCTTTATGCATGAAAGGGCGAAGCTCGACCATCAACGCCCTGTGGAGGGGATGGATCATGTCTCTGTTGAGGAAGTGATGCCTTATCCCGGAAGTTTTCTTGGCAAAGACCTGGAGGAAAGGTTTTCACGGGCATGTTCCATGCTGGCAGAGCAAGCGGACGAAGAAAAAAGCGCAAGGGAGTTTAAAGACAGCATTCTACTGATGAGGACCGATGCAGCGCCAGAGTATGATGTGTTTGAGCAGTATCTGAATCTCCAGAAAAAATGGGAAAAGATGTGTAAGACCATCGCTGCAACCAGGCAACTTCGCGAAGAGACCCTTGCTTTGCTGCCAGGATTCAAATCAAACCTGAATTGAGCGATTCAACGCCTGGAAAAATCTAAAAGTATGTTTGTAGCGGGAGTGGTGGTAAACTATACTTTTACTAACTCCTTACAAGATTGCCGCATCCGTAATGCGTATATTTTCCGACATGAAGCATAGATGCAAGTTCAAGATACGGAATAATTGCATCGGGCATGGAAGCGGCAAATGTTTCGGAACCTATCCACCGTCCAGGCAGTTCGGGAGGAGCTTTCGTAATATCATGTTGAAGCAGAGAAATACGGTTGGCCTGTTCCATTGCTCTCTTCCAGGACATACGAACACCTTTGTCC
>MAXM01000201.1 GCA_001751015.1 Desulfobacterales bacterium C00003106 | reverse complement strand
GGTATGTGTTATGCTCTTGAGACTCTTTTTGGCCTTTACGCTGATTCCTATCATGGAACTTTACTTGCTGATCAAGATCGGCCATTACATAGGGGCCTTTGCGACTGTTCTTCTTGTGATAGGAACGGGATTCCTTGGGGCCTATCTCGCAAGGCTTCAAGGCTTTAGAACGCTCATGCGCATAAGGGAATCCGTCTATCGGGGTGAGTCTCCAGCCGAGGAAATGGTGGATGCGATGCTTATCTTTGTTGCAGGAGTTGTTCTGCTTACACCCGGATTGCTTACAGATATTGCAGGCCTGATGCTTCTCATGCCGGAACCAAGGACGCGGTTCAAACGCTGGTTGCGCAAGAAGTTCGATAAATGGATTGCGCAAAACAGGATTGACATCATTATGCCGTAAGGAACGGGGATAAAATAACTTCCCCAAGTAGGCGCATAGATTTGGGTCAAATTTGTTTTTCAGCCAACTGCTGAAGCAGTTATGCTCAGGAGAACCCACTTGAAGGGGCGCTGCACGAGGATCCTCCCGAAGCTATCGTCTCTTGAGATGATCTGCAAGAGGAAAAGGTCGACAACAAACGCTCAGGGTCGGCCACCCCGCATTTTGGACATTTTACAGGTTCACTGTCGGCAAGAAAAACAATCTGCTCAAATTGGCAACCACATTTTTTGCAGCGAAATTCATAAAGCGGCATTCTATATCTCCTTGGGTTAGGTTAGTTCCTGATCTTGCAATATGGGTTTTCAGACAAAACTTTTTTATATATCTACCTCAGCCAGCGGTTCTTGATCCCTTGAGCACTTGTTCCAGAGCAAAATTTGTGTCCTGTTCGAGTTGGCCTATGATCTGGGCAAGGGTCTTGAGATAGACAAGAGACTTTCTTGATTTCTCCTGGTATACAAGGTGGAGGCAAGGGTCTTCGAGAATTTCGATCACCTTGTCAATGAACCGGGAATCAAGTGGATTTATATCCCCGTAAATGAGTTGGGTCCACTCTTTTTTTTGAATGTCCGGCATCCTGTCGTAGGCTGCAAGAGTATCCGGATCTTTCCCGAGGTAAAGGGATCTTTTCAGTTGCTGAATCCGCAAGTGGATCTCTTTCACCAGTTCCTCATCTATGGGTTTTTCGGCAAGCAGTTGATTCCATCTCTCTTCTATCTGCATGCGCACCCACTTCTCACCCTGCTCAGGAGTTGGTGAGGATTTCAGGAATCTGTTCTGAATCCGCGTCAGATGTTTTCTGCAACCATTGCATCCTTCGCCTAAATCCTCCAAAGCTTTGTTTAACACACGAATTGCATCTCTCCTCATCCGCCTTTTGTCCGAGTGTTCCAGCACAACTCGCTCCCATTGATTTCTGAGGAATCCAAGTTCCAGTTTGATGAGCGAAGAAATAACCCCTGATTTGGCGACGGCATTCCGCAGCGAGTGCGCAAGGATATTGCACGAATCGATTTTGTCCTGCGCCACTTGACGCATCACTTCAACCGACTGCTGGCGTAACTGATACGAAAGGAGTTCTGTGCCGAGAGATCGGGAGAGCCTTTCGATGATCTCGGTCTCCGGACCGTCTATCCTGATTGTGTGAGGGCGGAAGTGTATCTTTATGATAGCCGCCACTATATATCTCTTGCCCTTCCAAATAGTCTCGCCTTTATGGTTTTTTGGGTATTGCGGGGGCGCACCGTTTCCGAAGTACAAATCGTCCTTTCGAATCAAGACGGGTTCCATGTGGTAGTAATCTTCTGACACGCCTTCAACCTGAAGCCTGACACTTCGGCTGTCATCTCCGGGCTTTTCCGCTGTCCAGCTTTTCTGGTTCTCCACACACCATGCCATCGCTTCCAGGGGACGACCTGGTGTATCTCTGTATTCAATCCAGGCTTTTCCCGGAGGGTTATAGTCTGACCTCTCCGGCAGACCCCACGAGACGGTCCTTCTTTCCTTGTCAATGACCCCGGAGGCAATCCGCTTTGCTATTATCTCAGGAGGAGGACTTATCTCGTAGACGGTCCCCTTGTAAGCGTTGGGGAGACAACACAGGATAGTCTCGATGATATTCTTGCAGGTCCATTTCAGGGCCGATTTATCGATTCTCATTGTCAATCTCTCTTTCCCATACCCTCAGCATGTATCCATTACCACAACACCTGCCACCAGCGTCAAGGGATTATTTAGTATCTTGGAGCCCTTAATCATAACTCATCGTAAGAATCATGCAACATCTTTAGGCAAAAATTGAGGAAGAGAGAAGATCGACCGAGCCCTTAAGGCGGCCCGCCTCTTTTCTACATAATCGGAAGGTATTTCTCGATTTCATACCGGCTCACGTGGGTCCGATATGAATCCCACTCAATTTTCTTGTTTTCAATGAATTTGTCAAAGATGTGGTCGCCTAATGTCTCGCGAACCAACTCGCTTTTTTCCACCTCTTGAATCGCTTCAAAGAGACTTCCGGGCAAAGAATCGATACCGGCCCGTTCTCGCGCTGCTGCGTCCATCTCATAGATGTCCTCTTCCACCGGCTCCGCAAGAGCGTAGTTCTCTTCAACCCCCTTCAGCCCGGCGGCCAGCATCACGGCAAAGGCAAGGTACGGATTGCAGGTGCCGTCAGGCGAACGGAACTCCATCCGTGTGGCGTTTTCCTTTCCCGGTTTGTACATGGGTACCCGAACCATGGCTGAACGGTTGCGCCTGGCCCACGAAACATAGACCGGAGCCTCGTAACCGGGCACAAGGCGTTTGTACGAGTTGACCCATTGATTGGTGATCGCTGCCATTTCACGGGCATGCCGCAGGATCCCTGCAATGTAAGACTTGCCCATGGCAGAGAGAAGGTATTCGTCGTTGGCATCAAAAAATGCGTTTCTTTCCCCGGCAAATAAGGACTGATGCGTGTGCATGCCGCTGCCGTTTTCGCCGAAGATCGGCTTGGGCATGAAGGTGGCATAATATCCCTGCTGCCTTGCTATCTCCTTTATCACAACCCTCATGGTCATGGTCTTGTCCGCCATTTTCAGGCCTTCATCATAACGCACGTCGATTTCATGCTGGCTTGGGGCGACTTCGTGGTGGCTGTATTCTATCTGAATCCCCATATCCTGAAGGGCAAAGATGGTCTCTCTTCTTAAATCGCCACCCATATCCAGAGGCCTGGTATCAAAATACCCACCCTTATCAATGATCTTGGGATATTCATTGTCTTTAAAGTAGAAAAACTCAAGCTCCGGCCCGAGATAGTATGTATATCCCTTGTCCTCCGCCTTCTTCAAAACCCGTTTGAACACATGTCTAGGATCACCTTTATAGGGAGTACCGTCGGGCTGGAGGATGTCACAAAACATCCTCGCTACAGGCTTGTCCCCCGGCCTCCACGGCAAGAACTGAAAGGTGGTGGGGTCCGGCATGGCAATCATGTCACTTTCTTCGATCCTGGCAAACCCCTGGATAGAGGAACCGTCAAACCCCATCCCCTCGGTCACGCCTTCCTCCAGTTCAGACGGTGTGACGGCAAAACTCTTTAACATCCCCAGAACATCAGTAAACCAGAACTGAATAAAGCTGACCTCTGCATCCTTTACGACCTTGAAAACGTCTTCTTTGGTCTCACAAATCATCGCTGTACCTCCTCGCAATTTGATGTTGTTTTGACAACCATATCTTTTGATTTTTTACGGCAAGCAACGGTTTTGCAGTTTTTTCGGTCATGAAAGTACGTTTTTATAAAATCATTGAAAAAAGGGGTCGCGATTATGCTACGTGTTCCGGTCGTGAAACAGAGAGTTGTCCATATTGTTGGGTTTACTCTTTCAAGTATTGTTTGACAAGATGATTTTTTGGTTCTTCAGGATTCAGGCCGAATTCCCAAATAATATTATAAGAGTTCACGGAACGTTGAAATTAGAAAATAGAAATTGGAAATTTGGCCTTCATGCTTTTGTACTGTTGATGAACGCATTCAATTTTGGGCCGAGTTTGTCAACTATTGTTTTGTATCCTCTCGCGTTTGACTCAGATAAAACTTTTCTTCTGATGAGTTTTCGCAACCATGATTTGGTTTCTTCAAATGAACCTCTTGAATATAGGTATAGACCTTTAGATAATTAATTGCACAAGGATAGAGGGAAAAATTCGAGTAAGGCGTACATTGGGGTACGTTGTCGAGGATTTTGACCGATAACGCCGTGCAATTATTTATGTGAAGGTCTATATGATTATATCACGCTTTTGTGTTGAGAAC
>MAXM01000200.1:556-3052 GCA_001751015.1 Desulfobacterales bacterium C00003106 | reverse complement strand
TATTCCATAATCGCCTTAAGAAGTGCTTCCCGTGCATCAGAATAAAACTGAATATCGACTCCGGATGTAAGCCAATTCTCTGCATTCTTGATATATTTTGTGTTAGTTCCTGAATTCATATCAGAAACTTTGATAAATGGGTAATCTCCAGCCTTTTTCCCTTGATAGGCTCTTTTGAATCCGAACCCACCCTTGCAATCAGCAACACTTGACAAGTTAAATTTAGGAAAATCTTGAGTCCTAACAGAAAATAAATTCCCCCTGATCTTAACGAGAACTGTTGAAACGTATGATTCTAATACACTTGTTTTGTTGATAATTTGATTGTTTTTCTCCAACACTTCAAGAATCTCTTTCTGACGCTCAAGCGGCGGCAGTGGGAATTCTTGGATTGCCAGCGTTTTCCATTTGATTGTTGGAGAAAGTGAACCTTCAGAGATAGCAATTGCCCGATCCATAAACATGTCTGACTGCATAAAAAACGGCAGTAACTCAGGGATAATTTTTCCGGGAACGGCTTCAAGTACCATGGCATGGGCAGAACAAATGCCGTCAAAATCGGCTACAGCTACTTTTTTCTGATAGGCACGACGCTTCCCAAAAATTATCTGCCCAGGGCGAACACGAAGTTTTTGCCCTTTGACATCGGCTGGTACACCACGTCTGGTAATTCGAAGTGATTGCGGATCGAGATGCTCTAAGCCTACATATACTTCAAGGTCTGTTTCAGAAGGATTTACTCGTTTGGAAATGTTTTTGGCAATCTCNNCCAAACTTAACGATCTGCCAACCCTTTTTTAAGGATGAAGGCGAAAGGCTTAAGGATGAATTTGAATTAGTCATTTTTATTCCTCTTGTATTTAATCCTTTATCCTTCCGCCTTCATCCTTTATTTGTTCTTCAATGAACTTCTGCATTTCCTCTTTCTTTGGCAATTCCAGCATGTATTTTGAGACAAATAAATTATCATCCATACCGGCCAGGGCATACTCCACCAAGGCATGATCCTTGTCTGTACAGAGCAGAATTCCGACAGGCGGGTTATCACCTTCGATCATCATGTTTTTCTTGTACCAACTGACATAGGTATTCAGTTGTCCAACATTTTCATGGTTGAATTCAGCGAGTTTTAATTCTACAAGCACATGACATTTAAGAATCCGGTGATAAAAGACGAGATCTACAAAGTTGTGTGTTTTGCCAATAAGAATACGCTTCTGCCTGGCTTCAAAACAGAATCCGTGCCCAAGCTCCAAAAGGAATTCCTGAATTTTATCCAGTAGTTCATCTTCGAGATGAGATTCACTCATCACATCTTTGGCTCTTAGCCCCAGAAATTCAAAAATATAAGGATCCTGTATTGCCAAACTTGGCTTTGCCTGTTCCGCACATTGATTTGCCAGATCTGAAAGTTTCTTTTTGTCGTATGACAGACCGGATCGCTCGTAGTAAAGGCTGTTGATCTGGCGTTTCAGTTCACGCACCGACCAGTTACCGCGAATACATTCCACTTCATAAAATGCACGCTTTGTTTCGTCCTCACAGCGTAATAACTCAGTAATGTGGGTAAAAGAAATGTTTGAAATAAGCTGATCTCCGGAAATGGGAGTCAGTGACTCCCGTTTTTCAACTACAGGAGAAATTAAAGCCTTTTTCAATTCGGGACTCACTGACTCCCGAATTTGCGGATAAGTTTGATAAAACTGCCTGTAACGACGAAGTTCTCGTGCTTCAGTTCGACTTATATTCAGTTTCTTGAGCTCTTCTGAAAGCCTCTCCATCAATCTCTGTCCATATTTGGCTTTATCGGCTCCGTGCTGTTCATATTCCTGAATATAATAGCCAACAAACCAGTTTCGCATGGTCAAACTGGCATTTACCGCAAAACTGGCTTGCTTCGATAATTGGGCATGAATTTGTTGAATGGCGGCAACCAGACCATTGAAATTCATTTCCTGTTTTTTGTTAATTTCGTGGTTCATGCTCTAAATCCCAATTCTTCTAAAGCTTTAAATAATTTTTCTGATTGCTTTTTCAATTCCACTCGACCGACCTGCCATGCTTCAATTGTGGAGGCCAGGTCATGATCATCTTCCGACGATCCGTTACTCACATACAGCGGAATGGAAAGGTTGTGGAGATTTTCCCGGATTTCGGTAATATCCACCAGGATGGCAATGTCTTCATGGTTTTCCGGGGCAAAGTAGGCATCCACCAGTTTTTCGAGATTTTTATCGCTCAGAAAACTAAAGGCACGTTCTCGTGTGACTTCCTTTACACCATTGATAAAGAGCACCTTGTTTTTCCGTTTTTTTGGCTTGTTCATTCGAAGAACAACCACACAGGATTCCATTGGCGAGTTGTAGAACAGGTTTGGGCCAAGCCCCAATACCGCTTCAATCATATCTGCTTCAATCACCTGTTTACGGATGTCTGCTTCAGAATCCCTGAATAAAACGCCATGAGGCCAGAGCATTGCTGCACGGCCGGTCTTTG
>MAXM01000200.1:0-487 GCA_001751015.1 Desulfobacterales bacterium C00003106 | reverse complement strand
GGGTCTGAACTGAACTTTGCCCGATC
Source organism: Desulfobacterales bacterium C00003106 (assembly GCA_001751015.1). Taxonomy (GTDB): domain Bacteria; phylum Desulfobacterota; class Desulfobacteria; order Desulfobacterales. Next base: position 461 of record MAXM01000200.1, on the reverse strand, counting down.
CCATTTCTTGATGGAATACGGTGGATTGGCAAAGATCACATCAAACTGCTTGAGTCGATCCAGCTCCAGAAATTTCGGTTCGGCAAGCGTATCTCCGCGTTGTATATCAAACTCCTCAATATCGTGAAGGAACATATTCATGCGGGCAATAGCACTGGTCAGCAGGTTTACTTCCTGGCCGAAAAGTTTCACAGTACGCCACTCTTTACCGCCGGAGCGCAGATCCATCACCGCATTGAGCAGCATGCCGCCTGTACCGCAAGTTGGGTCATAGGCGGTTTCACCAGGTTTCAGTTTCATTATGCGGGTCATGAGGTGGACAACTGTACGGTTTGTATAAAACTCGGCAGCAGTGTGGCCGGAATCATCTGCAAATTTTTTAATCAGATATTCGTATGCTTCTCCCAGATCATCCTGATTGACCGATTCTATTCCCAAAGGAATCTTGCTGAAATGCTCTA
>MAXM01000199.1 GCA_001751015.1 Desulfobacterales bacterium C00003106 | reverse complement strand
GCGCCTGCTTGGGGAACTTATTTTGTCCCCGTTCCTTATCATCAAAGCAAGAAATGTCAATCAAAAAGGCGGCATGCGAGACTCGGGCGCGTCCTGCTTGCCTCTTGACGACAGAAGCAGGAAAATACCGGCTGTTGACATTCTGCGACTCGGTTACTATGAGATGAATGTAAGCCTCATTTTTGAGCGAACCCCAAGGAAACAGAACATGCCCCCTGAATATGAAATTGTAATTACGGCTATACTGGCAATTGTTTTCGGCGCAGCATTGTCCTGGATTCTTTTACGTAGAAGGATTCCTGCCGCTGTTGAACGGGGACGGTCAGAACTGATGCCCGAACTGGCAGCTGCAAAGGAGTGGTTGCGGGATCGTGAGGTGACGCTGACCGCTACTCACGAGCGTTTGTCAGAAATGGAACAACGCTGTGCGGAACTGGAAGGAGAAAGAAACCAACTCGACAAACAACGGGCGGTAGCCGAGCAGAAGACAGAGAATATACCGCTGCTGCAGGCGGAACTTGATGTTCAGCGCTGCAAGAGTGAAGAACTCCAGGAAGAACTGAAAGGAATGTCCGCAGCGCTGGCAAGAGAGACGGAAAAGGCTGCACGGGTGCAGGATATGTCCGCAATGCTCAAAGAAAAAGAACAGGATATGGATGAGCTGCGTCGCAAATTGACAGACCAAAAGGCAACCATCGCTGAACTGAATACGCGCATGGAGGAAGAACGCAGCCAGTCAGAAGAAAAACTCGCTCTTCTGAATGATGCCAGGGCCGAACTGACAAATCATTTCAGAATGTTGGCGCAAGATATCTTCGAAGAAAAAGGAAAGAAATTTACGGAACAGAACCAGAGCGGACTCGATGCCTTATTGACACCGTTTCGTAATCAATTGACCGATTTTAAAAAAAGGGTGGATGATGTCTATGTAAGCGAAGCAAAAGACCGCGCCTCACTCAGGCAGGAACTCGCGAACCTGCGCTTGCTGAACATGAAGATCAACCAGGAGGCCATGAATCTGACTCGCGCCCTGAAAGGCGACAGAAAGGCGCAGGGTAATTGGGGGGAACTGGTCCTTGAACGTGTGCTGGAGCAATCCGGTCTGCGCAAGGGTATCGAATACGAGACTCAGGGTGGATTTCGAGACAGAGACAACAAGCTGCTGAAGCCTGATGTGATTATTCATCTGCCTGAGGGAAAGGATGTTGTTGTTGATTCCAAAGTATCCTTAAACGATTATGAACGATACTCTTCCGTAGAGGATGAAGGCGAACAGGCTGAAGCGCTTGTGGCCCATATTCAGGCCGTGCGCAACCACATTGAAGGTCTTGGCGGCAAAGACTATTCAGGCCTGAAGGGACTGCGGTCACTTGACTTTGTGCTTATGTTTATGCCGATTGAGGCGGCATTCATGGCCGCGTTTCAAAATGATGAAAACCTCTTTTCGGTCGCCTTTGCACACAAGATCGTTGTTGTCACACCAACTACGCTACTGGCAACATTGCGTACGATCGAAAACATCTGGCGCTATGAACGGCAGAACCAGAATGCACAGGCAATTGCAGAACGGGCAGGCGCTGTATATGACAAGCTGCGAGGGTTTGTCGAAGACATGGAGAGGCTTGGGAAGCAGTTGTCTACGGCTCGCAGCACATACTATGACGCTATGGGCAAATTGACTACCGGCCAGGGGAATCTCATCAGTCAGGCGAGTCGTTTTGTTGAACTGGGCATAAAAGTAAAAAAAGCCCTCCCCAAGTCTGTTACTGAAATTGCTGAAACAGGCAAAGCGCCTGAAATGAGCTGAAAAAGAGATGCCACGGCTCTAATCCCTGGTTGAACCGAATATTCTCAGGAGCATGAGAAAGAGGTTTATGAAATCGAGGTAAAGAGAAAGCGCTCCGAGAATTGCCCCTTTTCGGATCACCCCGGCACCAAGACCGGCAGGTTGATCCAGGGCCATGGTTTTCAGCTTTTGCGTATCGTAGGCGGTCAATCCCACAAAGACGATTACGCCTACGTAGCTGATAATTATGCTCATGCCGGAGCTGCGCAGAAACATGTTGACCACAGAGGCGATAATAATACCGATCAGGCCCATCATGAGGAATCCGCCCATGGATGTGAGGTCGCGCTTTGTGGTCATACCAAAAACGCTGCACGCCACAAAAGTGGCGGCACA
>MAXM01000198.1 GCA_001751015.1 Desulfobacterales bacterium C00003106 | reverse complement strand
GTCCAAGAATATTTTATAATACCATTACAAAGAATCTCGGTACCGGGGGGATAGCCGGAAAAAAGGCGTTTGAGGTGAGTCCATGAACCCGGTCATTGATCGCAGGCTATTCTTGAATTTGCTGGCAAAGGGTCTTCTTACAGGTTCAGGCGTCTGCCTTTCACCGTCCTTTGCATTGTGCAGGACAGCCTTTGATTGTGCATTGGAAGGTCAGGATCTGATACATTCCAATGCTTATGAAAAGGCGGTTGCGGTCCTGGAAGAGGCTATTCGTCTTGACCCCGGGAGCGATTGGGCATACGGTCTTCTGGGTCGCGCATATCACGGGTTGAACAGGAAAGCTGAGGCTGTGGATGCTTTCAGGCACGCGGTCCGTCTCAATCCCGAAGATACCTATTCCCGGATGATGATTGAGATCATTACGCAAAAACCTATTCCGAGTCTGAAAAAGGAAAAAAGACCTCCCACGCCATTAGAAAGAGAGGCGGATGCCGAAGAGAAAAGAATGTTTGCGCAACTGCAGTCCGAAGAGGGACTCTCCTATCAGGTTAAGAGGGTTGTAATTGATGCGGGACATGGGGGGTTTGATTCAGGCGCGGTCGGATTGTCCGGACTAAAAGAGAAGGATGTTACGCTCGATCTTGCAAGGCGTGTTCATGAGAGCCTTGCACAAGAGGGAAAAGTAAAATCGTTCTTGACTCGTTCGGACGACTACTATGTGCCGTTAAGCGATCGTACAGTCATCGCAAACCAGTATCAGGCCGATCTTTTTATCAGCATCCATATCAACGCAAATGAGAACCGGCAACCTCACGGTTCGGAGACATACTTCTGTTCGGAAAAGGCGAGCAGTAAAGAGGCGAAACGGGTGGCGGCCTACGAGAATTCCTTTATGAAACTCGACAAACCATACAAAAAAAGGCCGGGTTACATCGATATCGAAGAGATACTCTTCCAGTTTGAGCGAAAGCTCTATTGGGAAGAAAGCGGCGAATTCGCCAACAAGTATCAGGAGAGATTTCGAACCGAACTTCCGTTGAAAAACCGGGGGGTCCATTCCGCCAATTTTTTTGTCTTGCGGACAGCCAAAATGCCATCAATCCTCCTTGAACTCGGGTTCATATCAAATCAGGAGGACGAACAGAGGTTGAGCCATAGCGAATTCAGGGCCAAAATCGCAAAGGCCGTGGTAAAGGGCATACTATCATGAATCAGGCGGATCGATTGTGGTTGATTTTTATTCTTGTCTGTTCTATCTCTCTGACAGGGATGCCAACAGGGGTCTCTGGCTCGGATGTAAATGATCTGATCTTCAAGGGCGCTGATTTCCATTACAAGGGCGAACTGGAGCAGGCTGTCACACAGTTTGAGAAGGCCGCAGTCATAGAGCCGAATAACGAATATGTGCACAATCAACTTGGGATTCTTTACGCAAAGCAAGAACAATTCAAGGCCGCATCAGGTGAATTTGAGCGTGTAATTGAGATCGACGGAAAAAACACATACGCCCTTCTCTGGACAGGGATACTCGATCTGAAGCAGGGTAATCTGAACAGAGCATTTGATACGTTCGGCCGGATTGTCGAGATCGATCCCAACAACGCGAATGCCTATTATTTTCTGGGGTCGATCTACAATTTCAGGCACAATCCGATCAAGGCGATTGAATACCTGAAAAAGGCGCGGGATGCCGATTCCGGAGAGCCTGACACCCACTATCGGTTGGGGAAGTCTTTTCACAATCTCGATATGCATTCAAATGCACTATTGGAATATCAAAGAACGCTTTCGTTAAACCCCAGGTACAGCAAAGCGATCAATGAAATCGGCTGGATCTATTACAATCAGGGAGATACTGACAGGGCCATTGGCCAATGGGAAGAGAGTCTCAAGATAAATCCAAAGGACCGGGACGCTATTTTTAACCTGACCAAGGCGTACAACGACATCGCTTTTGAGGCAATGAATGGGGGAAATCAGAAAAAGGCGGTTTCCTGCTGGAAAAAGACGTTGTCCCTCAATCCAAAGAACAAAGCGGCCCTGCACCATTTAAAGGCATTGAGCAAGAATTGACAAATGGCCATTAATGCAAAAGTTCAATTCAGGTAATACCTAAATTGAGCGAT
>MAXM01000197.1 GCA_001751015.1 Desulfobacterales bacterium C00003106 | reverse complement strand
GCTAAAGGCTAATCGCTCAACTTAGGTCTAAAAATAAGCTAAGTCTACAATAGACTGCATGAAAGGTCAATAAGAATGGGGGGGATTAGGGTTCCATCCTCTGACTCCTGAATTTGTGAATCCTAATAGGTGTTTTCATTTCATTGTAATTCTGATACATAGGAACACGGACGGAATAACTTTCCCGTGTAGCCGTTAACGGCTTGAAAGTTGAAATTGGAAAGTACAAATTTGGGAGAGATGAAACGAGTTTGCGAGTTGGATGTTTACAAACCGGCAGAAGCGTTGTCAGATATGGTCTGGCACGACACACCGTGGGCTATCAGATGCAGGAAGTGAATCCGAAACAATGCGAAATGTAGCAGTTGGTGTTATAGGTGTTGGGTACTTAGGCAAATTTCATGCGGAAAAGTATGCGCGCATGCCCGATGTGGACCTGGTCGGGGTTGTGGACAGAAACGAGGAGAGGGCTGATTCAGTTGCCGGGAGACTCAACACGACGCCATTTAGCAGTTACAAGGAGATTATCGGGAAAGTAGATGCTGTCAGTGTTGTCACGCAGACGCCGTTTCACTTTGATATCAGCCGGGACTTTCTAAGAAACGGCGTCGATGTGCTCATAGAAAAACCTATTACCACGACCCTCAAAGAGGCCAACGCCTTGATAGAGCTTGCTGATTCACATGGCTTGATCATCCAGGTCGGTCACCTGGAACGGTTTAATCCCGTTGTTATCGCGCTCAAGGATATTGTCACCAATCCGCTGTTTATTGAATCCCACAGGTTGAATGTCTTCCAGGAAAGGGGCACCGATGTCGATGTAGTACTCGACCTGATGATTCATGATATTGATATTATATTGCATTTTGTCAAGTCAGATATCGGTCGGATCGATGCAGTCGGTATATCTGTCGTGTCTCCGAATATAGATATCGCAAATGCCAGAATCACTTTTGAAAACGGATGTGTCGCGAACGTAACGGCAAGCCGCATTTCAATGAAATCGATGCGCAGGATGCGCCTCTTTCAGAAGAACGCATACGTATCTCTGGATTACGCAAAGCGTGACATTACCGTTGTGAAACCCGATGGTGGCGATTCGTGCGATCTCATTCCGGGAATGGGCATGACTCAGATGAGTTTTCCGCATGCAGATCCCCTCTACGCTGAATTACGATCATTCATAGAGTGTGTATCAAAGCGTTCTGCGCCTGCCGTGTCAGGCCGTGACGGGGAAAAGGCGCTTAAGGTCGCCCTGAGCGTGATAGATCAGATCAAGACAAAAAAGTGGAAAGGACAAGCCCTTACGTAGTGGCTTGGTCGAGTCCCCTTTTGCCCAATCTCTGCGTCAGGCTCAAATTATAATCCTCCAAATACTTCAAGTATTCCTGCGGTTATAATTTTCGCCTTTTTTGACCTTGGACAAAATTGAATATTTTGAAAGTACCTCAGATAATGATCATTGCCGGAGAGGCCTCCGGCGATATGCATGGCGCCAACCTCGTAAAGGCGATACATGAGCGGGAGCCGTCCGTATCCTTTTCCGGCATGGGAGGAACCGCGCTGAGAAAAGCGGGGGTCCTGATCCGCGTCAACGCTCACGAACTTTCAGTGGTAGGCCTTTCAGAGGCGTTTTCAAAAGCGGGAAAGATATTCAAGGCGCTGTCACTTCTTAAAAGAGATCTCAGGCGGCTCCGGCCGGACCTTCTCATACTCATCGATTTTCCGGACTTTAACCTTATGCTCGCGGCCACCGCAAAAGGACTGAATATCCCGGTCATGTATTATATCAGCCCTCAGGTATGGGCATGGAGAACGGGTCGCGTTCGGAAGATCCGGAAGCTCGTTGACGAGATGGTGGTTATCCTCCCTTTTGAAGCTGATTTCTACAGAAAACACAAGATACCCGTGACCTTTGTGGGTCATCCCCTCCTCGACAACATATCACCGGGCGATTTGAATAAACCTCCGGCAAAAAACGGGTCAAGGATTGTAGGCCTTCTTCCGGGAAGCCGCGAAGAAGAGGTTTCGCGTCTCTTGCCTGTAATGACAGAGGCAGCCGAAAGGGTATCCGGACAGATACAAAAGACCCGTTTTCTTCTGTCTGTGGCTCCATCGCTGGACAGGACCAGAGTGGAGAAAATGGCAGCAGGCTGCAAGGCCGACATATCCATTGCAGAAGGTAATGTTCACAACGTACTCCGTTCCGCAGAAATCGTCATCTCGGCATCCGGCACCGTTACATTAGAGGCGGCCCTCTTTGGCGCCCCGACGATTATCGTCTATAAGGTTTCACCTTTTACCTACTGGATAGGAACAAGACTGGTCCGGGTGTCACATGCAGGGCTGGCTAATCTCATCATCGGCAGAGAAGTTGTCCCGGAATTGATTCAGGACGAGGCATCTCCGGAGAATATCGCGCGTCACGCGGTGAGGCTCCTTGTTGAGGACGAAGATCGCAGGACAATGCAAAAGGCGTTGAAAACTGTCAGGGAAAGGTTAGGGTCTGCCGGCGCATCGGATATGGCGGCCGGGGTGGCGTTGAGGATGATCTCGTGACAGGACGACTTGAGGAAGCAAAATGGCGCCTTGTCGGTTTTGCAGGAACAGGCATCATCAACCTGATCTTCAGGACAATGAAAATCAAGATCAAGGGGTTTGAGGCGGTTCAGGAACTGATCAAGTCCAAGAGGTTTGTTTTTGCCTTCTGGCATTCCAGGATACTCATGGTCAGCTTCCTCTATCAGGGCTGGGGAGCGGCCATTATGGTAAGCCAATCAAGAGACGGAGAGATCATCGCGCGTATCTTGAGCAGACAGCGGCATCGCATTATACGGGGGTCTACGACAAGAGGCGGAGTACGGGCCCTCGCAAAGATGATCCGGATTCTAAAAAAGGACGGGTGCAGCGGCGCCGTGATACCTGACGGCCCGCAGGGGCCTCGCTGTCAGGTGCAGCCCGGTGTTATCACATTGGGGAAAAAGACAGGACATGCTATTATTCCGGTGACCTACAGTGCAAGAAGAATTAAGGTATTTTCAAGCTGGGACAGATTCATACTCCCCCGGCCCTTTACAAAAGGAATATTTGTGTATGGAAAACCGCTTTGGGTTTCAAAACTAACTACATCGGACGAGGAAGACGAACTTCGCATCCAACTGGAAAATGAACTGAATCGTATAACGAGACTGGCTGATAACTACTACGGGCATACGACCCTTTAGGGCCGTGGAAATAGTAACCGTGAAGGGTGAACTCTGAACCCGTGAACGGTTATTGATTAATATGAAGAAAAAAATCAAACAGTCAGACATAGAGATCCTGAAACGGCTTTTCCCCGTAGTGAAGGTCTACTCGAGGCGTTTGGTATATGCCATGTTATGCATGATCGGGGTCGCCGGCACAACATCCGCAATGGCCTTTTTATTCAAACCGGTAATAGACGACATCTTTATCAACAAGGATGCTCAAATGCTCACGCTGCTCCCTTTGGCGATTATCGGCACGTTCATTCTAAAAGGGGCCTGCTACTATGGTCAGGCGTATATGATGAACCATGTAGGCCAATGCATCGTCAAACGGATACGTGATGATCTCTATTCTCACATACAGACCCTCTCTCTGTCATTCTTTTTCAGAAACAGAACAGGCGTCCTGATGTCCAGGATAACCAATGACGTCAACCTGGTTAAAGGGATGCTTTCCGAGGCGGTCACAGGCGTTATCAAGGACTTTTTTACGATTATATGCCTCCTTTTTGTGGTCTTCTATCGTGACTGGAAGCTTGCATGCATAGCCATTACGATCTTTCCGATGGCGGTTATCCCTATTGTCAGATTCGGGCGGAGACTTCGCCGCGCCAGTACAGGATGTCAGGAAGCGCTCGCTGACATAAACGTCCAACTCCATGAAACCTTCACAGGACAACGAATTGTAAAGAGCTTCGGAATGGAAGACTACGAGGATGAACGCTTTGGGGAAAAAACGGTTCGTGTGTTCCGAAATGAGATAAAGGCCGTTAGGGTACGCGCCTTGTCCCCGCCTGTGATGGACCTGTTAGGGGCGGCAGGCGTAGCCCTTATTATCTGGTATGGCGGACACAACGTTATCAAAGGGGTCTCAACGCCTGGTACGTTCTTTTCCTTTATGGCAGCGGTATTGATGCTGTACGAACCGGTGAAAAAGATAAGCGGTTTGAACAACATCCTGCAGGAAGGGCTGGCCGCAGCAGTGCGCATCTATGACATCCTGGATACAGGAACAGAAATCAAAGAAAAGGATAATGCCGAAGATATTCCAATCAAGAAGCATTCTGTGACATTTCGTAACGTATCGTTCAAATACGGTGATGATTTAATACTGAAGGATATCAACCTCCACGTGACTTCCGGTGAGGCCCTGGCGCTTGTCGGAATAAGCGGAGGGGGCAAGACGTCCCTTGTCAATCTGATCCCGCGCTTTTATGACGTATGCGAAGGCTCTATCATGATTGACGATACGGACATCCGGGATATCACGCTTGCATCGTTGCGAAGGCAGATCGCTATCGTGACGCAGGACATTGTCCTGTTCAACAACAGTATCCGCAACAATATCGCCTACGGGAACCTGAAGGCTTCAGAAGAAGAGATCGTCCTGGCCGCCAGGGCAGCGTATGCCTATGATTTTATAAGGGCATTACCCAACGGTTTCGACACAACGGTTGGAGAGATGGGCGCACGCCTTTCCGGCGGTGAGAAGCAACGAATCTGTATCGCCCGCGCCATCTTGAAGGATTCTCCCATTCTGATCTTGGACGAAGCGACGTCCGCGCTGGATACGGAGTCCGAACTCGCTGTTCAGAAGGCCCTCGAAAACCTGATGAAAGGACGCACTACATTTGTGATTGCACATCGCCTTTCCACGATCCGTCATGCCGACAGAATTATTGTGATCGTAGGCGGAAAAATCGTGGAGGAAGGAAGGCATGAAGAACTCCTTGCGCAGAAAGGCGAATATTTCAAGCTTCATGAATTGCAGTTCAAGAATGACAAATGATGCCGTCTATCCTTCATCGATATATCGCAAAAGAGCTTTTTCAGTTCTTTCTTATCAGCCTTGTGACGTTCACTTTTATTCTGCTTGTCACAAAGGTCTTCACCTTCGCAGACCTCATCATAAACAAAGGCGTAAGACCATCCGCGATAGGTCTTTTGATCCTGTACACTCTTCCCTATTCATTCATGTTCACATTGCCTGTTTCCACGCTGCTGGCCGTACTCTTGACTTTCATGAGGCTTTCTCATGACAACGAAATGACCGCAATCAAGGCCTCCGGGATCAGCGTTTACCAGGTGCTGCCGCCGGTTCTTGTCCTTTCCGTATTTGCTTATCTTTGCGCAAGTTACATGACAATCTTCGCCATGCCAAAAGCGACCCGCGCCTTCAATGATCTCGTTTATTCCGTGGCGCGCGAAAAGGCGTACACCGCAATAAAACCCCGCTACTTCAATGGCGACTTCAGTGACATAGTCCTTTACGCCAATGAGGTGGATGTTTCAGGAAAATATTTGAACAATATCTTTATCTCGGACAAGAGGAATCCACAACTGTCAAACACGATTATTGCCAGGAAGGGGATCATACTATCCGATCCTGAAAAAAAGAAGCTCGCTCTTAGACTGACCGACGGCAGTATTCACTATGAAAGTCAGGATATGACAAGTTCTGATACTATCTGGTTCAGCACATACGAATTATCCCTCGATCTGCAGCAATTGGAGAAAAAACAGAAACAGGCCGGGATTGCAAAGCGTGAGATGTCTGTCTCTCAGCTTATCGCGGAACTCAGATCAAGGAAAAGCAAGGACATGACATACAATCTTTACGCAATGGAGCTTCACAGGAAATTCGCCATCCCTCTCTCCTGCATCCTTCTTGGCATAATTGCCGTGCCTCTCGGAATTCGGACCAGGGTCTCCAGCTCTTCCGGAGGTGTGTCCATCGGTCTTGTGCTCTTTCTTCTCTATTATGTGCTCTTTGCCGCAGCAAAGAGCTTTGGAGAATCCGGCTCCTATCCCCCCGCACTCGGGATGTGGATTCCAAATATCGTTTTCGCGGTATTAATAATCTTTATGCTGCGAAAGGCTGTATCAGAGCGATGAACGGTTATCACCTAAAGTGAGCAATTAGGAACAGGGATGGAATAACTTCCCCGAGTAGGCGCATAGATTTGGGTCAAATTTGTTCAATCTCAGATCACAAAAGTTGAAGG
>MAXM01000196.1:2684-2948 GCA_001751015.1 Desulfobacterales bacterium C00003106 | reverse complement strand
TTAACCATCTTTGCCGCAAAGCCGCCCCATGGACTATGACTGAGTTGTGAGTGAAAAGATTAAGAGATTTGAAGAGTTGATTCCATGGCAGAAAACTCGTGTATTGACACAGGAGATTTAGGGCTGTGGAAATAAATCCTGCGCAATTTTCGGCAATTATTTGTTCCCGAGCTTCTTGGTTTAATCGCTTGACTCTTGCCTCACCCTTCGTTAATTGTAGAATACAGCTTTAAATTAAACCTGAATCCGTGGCACGCTTTTTGA
>MAXM01000196.1:531-2643 GCA_001751015.1 Desulfobacterales bacterium C00003106 | reverse complement strand
AAATTTCAAATAGATAGGTGAAAAACGCTTTCACCTATTGGGTGAAGGCCAAATTGCCTTATCTGATTGAAATAACTCTACAATCAAAAACCATGCCACGGATTCAGGATTAACTTAAGGAAAAGGAGAAATCCTTTTGGCTTCTCGCATTGAGGAGGCGCATTCTGAACATCCCTGGAGAATAATTTTGAAATATTAGTCAGTTTTGAAAAAGCACTAAAGATAAAGATCTTGACGTCCGATTCTAATTGTATCTTCAGCAAATAGAATATTCACTGCATAGGGCGGGTTTTTGTCATGGATCTTCTGCGGCTTCGGCAACCAGAAATACAAAGGAAAGACAACCACCTTCTTTGTGGTGTCCAACTGCTCTTAGTCCTTTTTTGCTTTTGGCCGGGCAATTCCTATCCTTCAGACGTTCATGATCCCTGTTGCTTTGTTATTGATAAACTCAAGAACAATAATGTGGTTCTTTTGGGGACTGTACATCAACGTCCTGCTATCCTCGGTTTTATCTCCAAACTCATTCCAAAGCTCTCCGATGCCGGAGTGACACACATCGGCTTGGAAATAGCCAGCGATCAACAGCCAAACATAGACAGGTTCATGAAACAAGAAAGTCCGTTAGCGGACATTGAGATATTTCCGATTATTGACTGTCCGGAATACCGATGTTTGTTTGAAGTGATCCGAAACCATGGTGTGGAAACGGTCGCCCTGGATCTTCCCTTTTCAATGTGGGAAAGCGGATACACCAGGGATAACTGGATAGCCAAAAACATAAGCACGATATTTGACGAAAACCCTCAGGCAAAGATTTTCGTCATTGTAGGCAGCCTGCACACACTGAAAAAGGTCGAGTGGTTAACCACGCCACATAATGCAAGATCCTATATCCGTGGCTATCTGTCAGAATACCAGCCCCATCTGAAAGTCTGTTCCATTGCGGCGTCTATTGACAATCCATCGAAACAAGCCGATTCCGGCAAGGTTTCAGAAAAAAGCAGAAAACCGGTTGCCCTTGACGCCAAAGACCTTGATCTCGATCTCACCCTGCTGAAAATATTGGCAATAAAGCCAATACCAACCCACGAAGCCGTGGACGCGGTGATCGTTTACTAACAATGACACCGTTTNNCGCTATCAAATAAGTTTACACTCGATTTCCTCACTCAACAGGAGTCTTTGCGCGAAACCTTGCGAGAAGATCTGTTCCGTCTTTGACGATCATGTAGAGCGTGGGCACAAAAAGGAGTGTCAGGGCCGTGGCGAGAAGGAGTCCGAACGTGATACTTACCGCCATTGGAATAAGGAACTGGGCCTGAAAGCTTCGCTCAAGCATCATCGGCATCAGCCCTGCGATCGTTGTGATAGAAGTGAGAATTACGGGCCTGAACCTGGCCCTGCCCGATGCCGCCACAGCATCTTCCGCAGAGCTTCCTTCTCGTACGGCCCGGTTGACAAAATCGATGAGTATAAGGGAATCGTTTACAACAATCCCTGACAGGGCGACTATCCCAAAGAGGCTGAAAAGCGTCAGATCGATCCCCATTATGAGGTGTCCTGCCACAGCTCCGACCAGGCCAAACGGAATAGCCATCATAATGATTATGGGCTGGATATAGGAACGGAAACGCGTGGCCAAAAGAAAAAAGATTCCCATTGCAGCGAGCGTAAATCCATGTTTCAGACTCTCGATCGATTCGCTTCGTCTTTTTTCGTTCCCTTCAAAAGAATAGTCCACCCCCTGGCGCCTTTTTCTAAGCTCCGGCAGGAATGCGGCTTTGAGGTCGCTGACGATCTTAGCCGCATTGGCTGTGGTCTGATCCACATCCGAGGTAATGGTGATGACCCTTTTCCGGTCAATCCTGTTAATGACCGAATAAGCGCGTCCGAAATCGACCTCTGCAACTTCGCACAAGGGGATCTCATCCCCTTCCTCTGTCCTGATCCGCATCTCTTCTATGCCCGCAAGGCTCCGGCGTTCAGGCGCGGCATACCTTACCATGACCTTGATGTCATCACGGCCGCGCTGGACCCTTACCGCCTCCTCGCCGTAAAACGCCTGCCGCACCTGCCGGGCTGTATCCTGCAGGGAAACCCCTAAAGGCC
>MAXM01000196.1:0-434 GCA_001751015.1 Desulfobacterales bacterium C00003106 | reverse complement strand
AGCGTGTCATAGTCTGATCCGACAAGCTCTATTTCGATCGGGTTTCCGGCTGGTCCTCCATGCATCGCCGAAAACGACAGCCGATCAACGCCAGGCAGTTCTCCGACCTGGTTTCGCCAGAGACTGACGATCTCTGTGGCTGGAGTCTCCGGCCGGTCTTCAGAGGGAAGAAGCTCCACAAGGACCTGGCCTGCGTGTCCGCCGGACTCGCCGGACTTCCAGTCCCGGGCCGGAATCACTCCTATCAGAGAAAGGACGTGCCTGACAACGTTTTTCCCTTGAGCCGACTCGGCGGCAAACCGCTCGTTAAGGGCGAGCGCCCCGTTTTCAATCCGCTTCATGGCCTCTTCGGTGACGTGGACAGGAGTGCCGACCGGATAACTCATCTCTGCGAAAATCCAGTCGCTTTCAGTCCTCGGAAAGAGGACAAATGA
>MAXM01000195.1 GCA_001751015.1 Desulfobacterales bacterium C00003106 | reverse complement strand
TTCCGCATATCGACAGTCTGAGCCAATCCCGTGTAACGGCAGGGGTTGAGACATCTATTACAATAAGCGGTTCAGCATTTGTCAACAGCGTCTATTCCTCCGTTGTCAGGCTTACGGCTCCCGATGGCACTGAAACGACCGTGGTCCCGAGTGAAGTCTGTGGGACTTCGATGGTGGTGACCATCCCTGCCGGTCTGACTCGCGGCAACTATGACCTGCGCGCAGTCAAGACCTCCAAGGTCAGCAATTGCGCCAATATCTCAGTGGTGCCCGAAGTGGTGATCACCGCGGTCGTCCGCGTGGGCGGCACAGTCACCATTACCGGTAGCGGCTTCTGCGATTACGTTGATGCAACCGACTCCGGAACGGGTGTTTTCATGACTACGACCAAAACCATTCCCTGCCCTGTTCTTTCGTGGAACGACACCGAGATCGTTGTTGAATGTGGCAGATCGAGCGGGACCATTGAAGTGCACAGTGTCTACGGCACCGCCACTATTGAAGTTGCGGGTGATGACGCGCCTGTCAGACCTGTGAGGATAAGGATACTAAGATAGATGAAAATGCTTTTGTAACCATTAACGGAGTGATGGAATGACGGCCGCAGTGTCATTAGTCCATCACTCCATCCAATACTCGGTTTCCGCAAGGGATAAATGCAAAACAAAATTGCAACAAACCATTTTTTATTCTTCCTGTTTTGCCTTGCCTTAATTTCGGCTCTTATCTTACCTCAGAGCGCAACATGCAGTGATGAGGCAAGACCTTTCGATGACAATTCAGGAAATATCGTCGCGAGGGTCAACGGGAAGCCAATCTATGAAACCCGGGTGACCCGTGAGGTCGATAAGCAACTGCAAAAATTTGGAAGGCACGGGATGCGTGGCACGCGGCCGGACCTGGAAAAGAGACTGAGAAAAAACGCCTTAAACAGAATAATCGACCGAGAGATTTTCGTGCAGGCAAGCCAAAAGGTGGTTATACCGGATATTGACAAGAGAGCCCGGGAAAAACTGGAATCCATGAAAACGGATTTAACCTCTGAGGAAAAATTTCAACAATATCTTAAGGCAAGAGGAATGACTGCCAAGACCCTGATGATATCCATGAAGAAAGATATTCGTATGAACGAGTATCTGAAAAGCCGGGGGTTGGCCGACTCCCACGTCTCTGAAGAGGAAACAAGAGGGTTTTACGACCAAAGAAAAGAGGTTTTCAAGAGAAAAGAGAGCGTCATGGTGAGCCACATTCTCGTCAGGGTGACAAAGGATGCCGACAAGGAAGACATAGACAGAGCCAGGCAAAGGGTGGAGGACCTCAGGCGAAGAATTGCTGCAGGAAAGGACTTCGCCGAGATTGCCAAAAAACACTCGGACTGTATTCGAACAAAGCAGACCGGCGGTGACCTGGGATATATCAAGAGGGGTTTCATGCCTCCAAAATTTGACGAGGTTGCCTTTTCCCTGAAGATGGGTCAGGTGAGCGAAGTAATCGAGACGCAGTTTGGCTATCACATCATTAGAGCGGTCGACAAAAAGCCGGCCGGCTATGTTCCACTCGAGGACGTCAAAGATTTCATCAATAAGTATCTACAAAGAGAAGCCTTGCGCAAAGAGATTGCCTTGCATACGCAGAAACTTAGGCAGAAGGCGAAGATAGAGGTTTTTTGATGAGGAATTCTTCCTCATTGAGAGGGGAAATATTCTCCGAATTAGAAATCAATAACTGCACCAGGCGTCATCGTCAGGTCCCGGGACGTCAGGCCGACACATCCTATTAGATCATTATTATCACATATTTTGCTTGCAATCGATCTGTTTGTGTTGTAGGATTTTAAAAATTGGCACAGAAGTAGCAAAAGATCGTAGGTGTTTAGGAACGGGGACGAAATAAGTTCCCAAGTAGGCGCATAGATTTGGGTCAAATTTGTTCGATCTCAAATCACAAAAGTTGAAGGAATAGCAGGCTATTTTGATACTTTTGGGATTTGAGATCGGGCAAAGGTGGCCTGAAGCTGTGATGCATAGTTGCGGAAGTTATTTTGTCCCCGTTCCTTAGGCTTGCAACATACAGGATCTCTTTTTTGAGGTCTTACACTATCGACTTTAAGAAGGAAAGACTTATGATCGAAATCAGATTTCACGGACGCGGCGGCCAGGGTGCGGTGACATCTACGGAATTATTGGCGCTCTCTGCTATTAATGAAGGAAAGTATGCGCAGGCATTTCCAAGTTTCGGCCCTGAACGAAGGGGCGCTCCTGTCATGGCATTTACACGAATCAGTGACAAGCCGATTCGGACACGTGAGCAGGTCTATGCCCCTGACATCGTAGTTGTGCTCGACCCCACAATCCTTCAGATCGTGGACGTGACGGCAGGTCTCAAGAAAGAGGGTATAGTTGTTCTCAATACGTCAAAGGATGAGGCCACGATCAGGAAGACGTTCGGAATCAAGGCAAAACTCGCCATAGTGGATGCAACAGGCATTGCAATGCAGAATCTCGGTCTTCCCATTACCAATACAACCATGCTTGGCGCATTGATAAAGGCGACGGATGTTATTGAGATGGAATCGATAGAAGGACCGATGCAAAAGCGCTTTGGGCGTATAGCGGAAAAGAACCTGAATGCGCTTCGCGAAGCCCATTCAAA
This sequence comes from Desulfobacterales bacterium C00003106, assembly GCA_001751015.1. Lineage (GTDB taxonomy): Bacteria > Desulfobacterota > Desulfobacteria > Desulfobacterales. Next base: position 2,503 of record MAXM01000195.1, on the reverse strand, counting down.
GACCCCCAAGACAGAGTAAGGAGTTGGAACATTGGCTAAGAAAAAGGTAGATGCAGTTCTTGCATGGAGAGACTTGGAACTCGGCATGGCTATTACCGACCCCGGCAGTTCCGCGCAACTCAAGACAGGGGACTGGCGCAGCCAACATCCGGTCGTGGATCACGAAAAATGCATTAAATGCGGCCTTTGCTGGATCTACTGCCCTGACATGGCATATTCACCAGGCAAAGAAGGTTATTATGACTGGAATGGTGATTACTGCAAGGGATGCGGTATATGTGCGAGTGAATGTCCCAAAGGTGTGATCACCATGGTTATGGAGGAAGAATAGTTATGGGAAAGAAGATAGGAATTGAAGTGTCCATCGCAGTCAGCGAAGCGGTTCGGGCTGCTGATGTGGACCTGATAGCGGCCTATCCCATCACGCCGCAGACACATATTGTAGAGCATCTGTCGGAGCTTGTGGCTGACGGAAAACTGGATGCCGAGTTTGTCCCTGTGGAGTCTGAGCACTCTGCCATGAGTCTCTGTATAGGTTCTTCAGCCGCAGGCGCACGCACCTATACCGCTACGAGTTCTCAGGGGCTTGCCCTGATGCATGAAATAGTCTGGATCGCGCCGGCGCTTCGGATGCCGATTGTAATGACTCTGGTAAATCGCTCCATGTCCGGTCCGATCAGTATCTGGAATGATCACAGTGATGTCATGTCTGAACGGGATTGCTGCTGGATTCAGACCTTTGCTGAAAACGGCCAGGAGGCGTTTGACCTGACGCTGCACGCCTTCAAGGTTGCAGAGCATCCTGATGTGCTTCTTCCGGTCATGGTCAACCTGGATGGTTTTACACTCAGTCATGTGATCGAGCCGATTGAACTCATGACACAGGCCGAGGCAGGAAAGTATCTGAAACCTTATGAACCGACAATGAGGCTTGATACAAAGCAGCCTGTCACTATGGGAGGCGTTGGGATTCCCGCAGTCTACACAGAGGCAAAAAAACAGTATGAAACAGCAATTACCGCCTCGAAAAAGGTTATCCTTGATGCATGGAAGGAGTTCGGCGAAGTCTACGGACGCAAATACAAACCGATCGAGACCTACAAGACCAAAGGGGCGGAAATTGTTCTGATGACTATGGGATCGATCAGTGAGACAGCAATGACGGCTATCGATCTAATGCGAGACAAAGGGATTTCGGTAGGTCTGATGAGATTCCGGCTCTGGCGCCCCTTCCCGCTTCAAGAATTCCGGCGGGCCGTTAAAAATATAAGCGTACTGGCCGTAGTTGATCGTGCAATATCTTATGGATCGCAGGGCGGGCCGGTGTTCATGGAAGTCAGATCAGCTCTCTATGACCAGGAAGTGCGGCCTCAGGTATTTGGTTTTGTGGCAGGCCTTGGGGGACGTGACGTTACCGTCGACATGTTTGAGGATATCGTCAGCAAGGCTTCAAAGTATGCGGAAAAGGGGAAAGGCCCTGTTTATGAGATGATTGGAGTGAGGGAAAAATGATTACTAACGCAGCCAGAGATCTGAAGAATTTCAAGCCATTCACCCAAAAAACATTACCCGAAGTAGAACCATTGGCCTATGGCCACAGGGCCTGTCAGGGTTGCGGGGAGATCCTCGCCCTTCGTCTTGCCATGAAGGCCCTTGGAAACAATACCATGGTGGCAAGTGCGACCGGATGTATGGAAATCGTAACAACATCATTTCCGCAAACAGCCTGGAGAATTCCATGGATTCATGTGGCATTTGAGAACGCCGCTGCTGTGGCGTCAGGGATCGAAGCAGGCCGAAAGGCATTGAAGCGCAAGGGCAAACTTCCCAAAGACAATGTGAATATCGTAGCGATGGGCGGTGACGGCGCTACTGCAGATATCGGTATTCAGGCTCTTTCGGGTACGCTTGAAAGGGGACACGATATTGTCTATCTTTGTTTTGACAATGAAGCATACATGAACACCGGGGTTCAGAGATCCAGTTCCACTCCATACGGGGCCATGACTACTACATCGCCTCCCGGGGAGATGAGTATCGGCCAGTACACGTGGAAAAAGAATGTCCCTGCCATCTGCGCGGCCCATGACATACCGTATGTGGCAACCGCAACGGTTGCTTACCATCTCGATCTCATGAACAAGGTCAAGAAGGCCTCTATGGTTAAAGGGCCTGCCTATGTTCATATTTTTTCACCTTGTCCCACCGGTTGGGGGTGCAAAGGAGACAGCGCTGTCTCTATCAGCCGCCTTGCTGTCAAAACAAATGTATTCCCTCTCTATGAGATAATCGACGGCAAGACAATTATATCCAAGGAGATAAAAAAACCGAAACCTGTCATAGATTATCTTAAGCTGCAAAGACGCTTTCGGCACCTCGATGAAAAAACAGTAACCCAGATCCAAAACCACGTGAGTGAGCAATACGAGATGCTTCTGAAAAAGGCGAATGCATAACTGCATGGGATAGGGAGCGTAAAAGCATACACAAGAAGGTCTTAAAG
>MAXM01000194.1 GCA_001751015.1 Desulfobacterales bacterium C00003106 | reverse complement strand
CTTTTGTTCTTTTGTCTTCATATTTCTCCACACAGCAGCGCCTTCGTCGAGTTCCCGATCTCCCACAATAACGACACAGGAAGCCCCGCATTTGTCGGCCTTGCGCATCTGGCTCTTCAGGCTGCGGTCCTCAAAATCCATCTCTGCACGGACCCCTTCAAATCGCAGGGACTGAAGCCATTCGAATGCTTTATCCTGGGCGCGTTCTCCGAGAGCAGCAATGAAGACCTTGGTCTGTTTTACAAAATTCGGAGTTCGATCATCGAGAAGGGCTGCAAGCCGGTCGAGCCCGATGGCAAAACCGATCCCGGGTTGTGCGGGACCGCCAAGGGCCTTCACGAGTCCATCATATCTCCCGCCGCCTGCCACAGCGTTTTGGGCTCCGAGATTTTCGGTCAGCACCTCAAAGGTAGTCCGTGTGTAGTAATCCAATCCACGAACCAGGCGGGTGTTTACCTCGTATGGGATCTTGAATCGATCCAACATATCCAGGACACTGCTAAAATGGCTTTTGCACTCCCCGCACAACAGGTCTAATAGGACAGGGGCGCCTGCAAGCGATTCCCGGCATCCGGACGCTTTGCAGTCAAAGACCCTCAAGGGATTGACCGTAGAACGTCTACGGCAGTCAGGGCAAAGGTCATTAAAACGTCCCTGTAAAAAGACCGCCAGTCGTTCCTTGAATTCGCCCCGGCATTTTCCGCACCCAAGAGAATTGATATTCAACATGACATCCGAAAGAGACAAGCGGGTCATCAATGTCATCAGAACCAGGATCAGTTCCGCGTCTATCTTGGGAGAATAGAGGCCGAAGACCTCAGCATTAATCTGGTAAAACTGACGGTACCGCCCCTTCTGCGGGCGTTCTCTTCGAAACATTGGCCCCATTGTGTAGAGCTTCCGGACCGGATTTGTGGCATACATCTTGTGCTCGATATATGCCCTGACAACCGACGCCGTGGCCTCGGGCCGCATGGTCAGGGACTTGTCCTTAGGGTCGGCAAAGGTGTACATCTCTTTTTCCACAATATCCGTTGTGGTCCCTATCCCCCTGGCAAAGAGTTCCGTATGTTCCAGTATGGGTGTGCGAATCTGAACAAAACCAAAGTCTTCAAGGATATTGCGCATGCTCTCTTCAATGTGTTGCCAGAGTTCTATTTCACCGGGCAGGATATCCTTGAACCCGCGTACAAGCTGTATCATTTCATTCTTCCATTTCCGGACGGTTGCCTTGAGTCTGCTTCCCCCGAACAGAACATTTGCTGCCTGAGCAACAGCCCTTATATTTTGACCGCAGCAGATGGGATATCAAAAAGCATCAAGGGGAGGTGAAACTGGTGTAACGCAGATCCCTCCCACAAGTCAACCAGTTATGTAATCTTCTATGAACAAGTTGAGGCCCCCGAGAATCCGAAGAAACCGGCCCCAAGTTTTTTCTTTACACATGAGAGTCATAGTTTATATACTCAACAAAATGGGTACTCATTTTGAGAATCTTACAAGAAGCGTAAGATCTCAACAAGTCCGGGCTATATCAAAGAAATTTCCGTCAATCTCCCTTTGCAAAGGGGGAAGCAGACGGAATGTCCGAATTTGTTGAGATGTTACCAGCAAACACCGTGTCGACGGGATCTCGTTTGGGAATTCAATATATGGACAAACTGAAAAAATTGCCGCTTCAATACATTGAAACGAAGTTTCAACTAATCAGCCTGGATCCTCTGGTACTGTTTGATCACAAAGGAATTATCCTCGATGTGAATGAGGCTACGGTCAAGACAACCGGGAGAAGCCGGAAAGAGCTGACAGGGACCCTGTTTGCCGATAATTTTACAGACCCTGCAAGGGCGCACAACGGCGCGATGCTTGTCTTTGAAACAGGAGAGGTTCGTGATTACGAGCTTGTCATGAAAGGGAGCAAGGGAGTCGAGACGATCGTTTCTTATAACGCCTCTGTTTATAAAGACCAGGAGGGAGAGGTTCTCGGAGCCTTTGCCGCCGCCCGCGACATCACGGAGCGAAGGCATGCAGAAGATGAGATACAGAATCTTCAGCACTATAATCGCGGACTGATTGAGGCAAGCCTTGACCCTCTGGTAACCTTTGATCGCAAAGGGATTATCCTCGATGTGAACGAGGCTACGGTCAAGGCAACCGGGAGAAGCCGGAAGGAGCTGATAGGGACCCCGTTTGCCGATTATTTTACAGACCCCGCAAGGGCGCACAAGGGGGCGATGCTCGTCTTTGAAACAGGAGAGGTTCGTGATTACGAGCTTGTCATGAAAGGGAGCAAGGGAGCCGAGACCATCGTTTCCTATAACGCGTCTCTCTACAAAGACCAGAAAGGAATCGTGGTCGGGGTCTTTGCCGCCGCCCGCGACATTACGGCGCTTAAACGTTCTCAGGCGGAACTGCTGCGGGAAAGGGACAAGGTCAAAGAGAGTATGCGGAAACTTGTTGAGATGCAGGAAAGACTCGTCCGGTCGGAGCGTTTTGCCGCCATAGGAGAGGCTGCATCCTATCTCTCTCATGAGATAAAGAACCCCTTGATGGTTATCGGGGGGTTGGCCGCCCAGGTAGAAAGAGCCATTTCCACCCATCACGCTGAATGCCGGAAACTCGAAATAGTAAGGGGCGAGATCAAACGTCTGGAGTCTATGTTGATGGATGTCAGAGACTTCACAAGACCTTCCAAACCTCAAAAGGAATTGCTTGACATGAATTCCGCTATAGAAAAGACACTTGCACTTATGGAAAACGATTTGACAGCGAGAGGTATTAACTGCGAAAAACTCCTGGACAGAAGATTGCCGCTCCTGTTTTTTGACCCGGAACAGATCAAGCAAGTATTGATTAATCTGACAAAAAACGCCGTAGAGGCCATGCCTGATGGTGGGAGACTCGTCATTTCGTCAGGCCTTGAAAACGAGCATGTTATAGTTTCAATCACCGATAGCGGTATCGGTATGTCACCTGAAGCAACTCGGAAGATGTTCGATCCGTTCTTCACGACCAAGAAAAGAGGCACTGGTTTGGGACTTGCAGTTTCCTGCAAAATCATGGAAGATCATGAAGGTGAGATCTCCGTTCAGAGCAAGGAGGGAAAGGGGACAACGGTCAGAGTGCTATTGCCGATCAATACTGGCCCAAACCAGGATGCACAGCTTGAATAACGGCTCGGACAAGTTAGACCTTCCGATTCAGCTCAACCGGCTTTCCAGATCATC
>MAXM01000193.1 GCA_001751015.1 Desulfobacterales bacterium C00003106 | reverse complement strand
CCCCGTTCCTTAGCAGAAAACCATACAATTTTCAGTTGCAAAGGCATGTATGGCTGCACATCCCATATTTCACCTTCAGCCTTCAGTCTATCTACCAGTTACAGTTGTTTTTGCGCGAGCCCTATCGCAGTATCTGCTCCTGATTTATCAAATCCAGTTGATCCACCAGCGCTTTCAATTTAAGACGCGCCTCCTGATTGCGGATTTCAGATAAACGCATATCCATTTCCTCACTGGCTCGTGTTGCTGGGGGCTGCCATCCATAGGCCCTGGCATGAAGAACAATCAGCTTTTCAGACAAATCCTTCCATTCCTTCAAGGTCAGATCATTCAAGCGGTAGACAATCAAATCATGCCAGGATTCGGCATAATTTTGATCAAAATATGGAAGTTCAACCTCTTTTCGGATTCGGACCCGATCATAATCCTCTTCCTGGACCTTGATAAAGAAATCATCGGTAAACGCAAATACAGGGTAGAACCCGGAGACACGGGTTTCGGGAACAAACAACCTGTGCAGGATTTGATAGCTTTTGCTGCGGGATGTGATGCGAGCCTGGACAACCGATTCTCCTTCATCAAAGAACGCCACCCATCCCTTAAACCCCATCTGCTGAAAAAGACGGGCCAGGCTATAGACCATCCGGAGATAAGGTTCTACCCCTCGACAGGTCAAAGAAGCATTATTGTAGAAGGGGACCTGCCGGTACCTGAACGCATGCCTCAGTCTGTATACCGGAACCGTTTCGCCGCCTATGGCACGTGCCAGCAGATAAGGAAACTCTCTTGGGCGGAATGCAGCATGCTTTTTCAACCCCTTTTCACGTTCTGAAAGCCGAACCGTTTCCCGGGCGAGGGCCACGAGAACCGCTTTAAACATGTGAGGCATTTCATCAGGAAGAAGATCGAGAAAGTTGAGGTTTGGGTTTTGAGCTTTTTTTTGCCTGGTCCAGGCCTTCCAATGAGTTACAAGGGATGTTTTTTCCATGCCCGGAAACCGGATCTGTGCCACAAGGGCCTGATAAACCTGTCGGAAATTGTGAAACGGGATTTCCCTCGGGTCCAGATTAATCAGACTTGTAACAAACCCCTGACCCAGTGCCCGCTGGCGAAGATATGTAAGGCTATGGGATTTGCCCTGACCATAAGCCCCGCAGATACAAAGATGGGCCGGCAAATTATTGTCTGACTTTTTTATCCCCTGGTCAAACACACGGTTTAAGTGTGCTTCATGAGCTGTGAGCAACCGGACTCCAAGCGGATCAAAAAGGCCGTCACGCAAACGTTCCACCACGCGCCGCAACTGGAAAGAGGTCACACCGTCAAGTTGACGCAAAAAAACGGAGGTGTCCATCAGGAATCCCAACGGGGTTGGAGTTGTTCAACTTTTTCCTGTTCCACCTCTTGTTGACTCGCTATTATCTCTTCAGCCAGGTCCAGGTCTTCAAGAGGAGCTCCTCCCTGTTCGGCCATATCAAGAACACGGATAATCTGTTTGACAAAGAGACGAACCTCACTCAAGAGCCCCATCCGCTTCTGGTTCATACAAATTTTTTCGATCAGCTCATCGCTGACCGAATCTTTAGCTTCCCAGCGGTAGGAGATTTCATGAATCCTCCGAAGGCATCCGCCTAATTCGATCAGTTCCTTTGTTCTGAGGGGGGTCTGATGGAGGTCGATCAGAACATCGCGATAATTGAGCTGCTTTTTCTCACCAATGGAGCGAACGCGGCTCCAAAGAGCATCATACGACTTGAAGCCCTTTTCTGAAATGAGAACATCCGGAATGATTGAAAAGAAGATGTGGAGATACTCTGCATGCTCGGTGTTATCGATGAAAAGCCGTACATTTTCGTAGGCTGCATTGCGGATGGATGCGGCCTGCGCAATGACCGTTTCCAGCTCGTCCATCAGGAGGATAAGCCCTTTATAGCCTATGTGGCGAAGGAAGACGATCAATGCGTTGAGAAGGTGTTTGCTGTTGGTCTTGTTGATCACCTCAAAAATCTGGAACGGTTTCAACTCTCTTTTGCTGATTTTGCCCCCTTCAAACCAGTGATGGAGGATTTCGCGATCCGCTGCTCGTTCTTCTTTGCTCTCCCCTTCCTGTAAAGGAGTGATCCGGTTGTTTACGAGGGCTATGATCGCATTGGCGAAATTGATATCCATTCCAGGAAGTGCGCGAAGTGTTTCGGAAAGTTGTTCTATCGACTCCTGCACCTCCGTGTTATCCTCTTTAGTTGACTTTGCAGTCAGACTCTCTATCCAGGTCTCCAGCAAACCCCGAATCCCGCTTCCTTCAAAGGAGCCGTGAAGCTGCCTGATAATCGCCTGATAGACGGTCTCAAACTTGTGAATCGGAACTTCACGGGTCAGGACAACGAAAGACACGGCAAACCCCTTTTGGAGGGATAGATTGCGAACGACAGACATAAAATGCGTTTTGCCATCTCCATAATCACCGCTGATGAAGCGGACTTTGGCGCCTCCTTCGGCAATATAATGATCAAGGTCATCGTCAATGAAAGTCAACCAGTTTTCACGTCCCACTGTAAAAAACGGCACATAATCGGCAGGCACGCTCCCTTTGCGGAGTTCTTCAATTATGGATCGGGCCTGGAAAGGCTTCAGTTCATCTATCTCTTTTTTTGATATCATTTTTCTTTCTCCTGAAACGATATTCCGGTAATCTGACGTCGCTCTCCACTGCTGTCAATCAGCCATAGGGAATTGTTGCGTCCCGGCCTTAATTGCAGTACATGACCATCCGATGTGCCTCCGATGCCGGCCTGAAAGTAGCGCCAAAGATTCACAGAGAACTGATCCAGACTGTAGCCCTTGAATTTGGGCTTGTCCATGTTCTGAAAAAAGACCTTGCTCTGGAGAGAAATCACATACTCCAGGTAAAAGCGCTGCACTGGAACAGTAAAACCCAATGTCCATTTTTCCTTTTGAATAATAGCAGAATACGTCTGATAAAGGCTGTCAATAAAGGCCTGGGGGTCATAAGGACGATCGTAGAGTTGGTGCTTAACCCTTAGGACTGCTGTAATGATACGCCTCGGATCAATAGACTTCAGCACTTTTTTGTTGATCGTGGTAGTGCGTTTGCTGAAACCGATCTCACCGTCAATCCCTTTAAGACTGGCAAAACGTGGAAAATCGATATCCATCGTTAGGTCAGCATCTTTTGCAAGCCCGGTGAGGTCTTCAACAAACTGTATACGATAACGCTCCACCTTTTCGGTGGCGTATTCCCCCAAAAGATCAAACAGGTCCTTGCAGGCATTTAATTCTTCATCATCTTTAATATTATCCGCCATCTTGCTCTTCAGCAGTTCATCAAGCTGAAGGAAATCATCCCGCTCAACGCAACGGATGCATTGTTTCACAAAGTCGGCCATACGCTGCTTTTGATTAAGTTGCTTCTGGTACGGCTGGAGTATTTGCTTCAAACTCTCTTGAGAATCCTGGAGAAACGTTTCGTTATTCGTCATTAGTATCTCTTTCTTGTGAAAGTGTTTAGAATTTGGTCCTGATAAATCATCTCTATGAACCGATGCACCTCGTTCAGCAGGTTGGGCAGCCTTTGCACTTCGTCTACTATCACCCACCGGCCTGTTGGAACGGCACGCAATTCATCCGCGAAGTGACCGGGATTTGCCAGCAGCCTCTGGTAAGGAACGGGGACGAAATAACTTCCCCAAGTAGGCGCATAGATTTGGGTCAAATTTGTTCGATCTCAAATCACAAAAGTTGATGGAATAGCAAGCTATTTTGAGGTTTTTGGGATTTGAGATCGGGCAAAGGTGGCCTGAAAAGGTGGCCTGAAGC
>MAXM01000192.1 GCA_001751015.1 Desulfobacterales bacterium C00003106 | reverse complement strand
GGATCTATGATGGCATGACCGAACAGATGATTAACAACGCTATTCGCAGTGATAGCGGCCATATCTCGCTCTTTGGCGAGGGCTACCGCCTCGACCCTGATCTATCCACGCAGGTGGATGATGTGGCTGTGGTCGACACCTTGCTGGCCCGGGATAGCCGTGTTTTAACTTATGTGAAACGGCTCAAGCAGGACGGTCTGGTGGCCACGGCCCATTATTCGCGTGGCGTGGCGATCTTTGGCGTTGATCTGGCAGCGGAAGAGAAACACGGTCGCCTGAAGGGCTATCTTTCCCAGGGCGAGTTCAGCTTTGGCAAGAAAGGCCGTGGCGCAATTATCGGTTTTAAACTTGCCGACAAACTGCAGGTGCGCATTGGCAGTAAGATCGTCCTGTCGGCCCAGGACAGGCACGGGGAAGTTTCAGCAACTCCTCTCAAGGTGATGGGTATTTTAAAGACCAATAATATGGCCCTTGATGAAAACGCGGTTTTTATTGGTGACAAAAAGGCACGTAAGCTGTTGGCCATGGACGAGGGGGTAAGCCAGGTGGCAGTCATTCTCCATGACGAGGCACAAATTGCAGGCCTGCAGCAGGAGCTGCGTCGGCAGTTCCCTCATCTTGAGATACTACGTTGGGATGAGTTGTATCCGGCCCTGATGCAGTCCCGGGTGATGATGGAGGGGTTCAACCTGGTAACCAGTCTGCTGATTTTCTGCGTGGCCGCCCTGGGGATTTTCGGAGTCATGCTGGTTTCGGTACTGGAGCGATTACGGGAATTCGGCATTATGCTGGCCATCGGCACCCGGTTCAGCCAGCTCCGTAATATTATCTTTGTTGAATCATTTTTTCTCGGCTTCATCGGCTTTAGCCTCGGTTCCCTGGTAGGTGGGGTCACCCTCTATTTTTTTAAGGTCAATGGCCTTGACCTAAGCATGTTCAGCGATGCCTTTGACGAATTCGGTATGGATGCCGTGACCTATGCCATTATCCGCCCAGGTTATTTTGTAATGGCTCTGGCTGCGGTAACCCTGGCAACTTTTCTAAGTGTGTTGATCCCGCTGCGGGTGCTGAAGAAGTCAAAACCGATAGAGGCAATCAACAAGGTGTAAAACCAATGGACAACTTTCTTGAAATAAAACAGATTAACAAGACCTTTCAGCCCAATAAAGAGGTGGAAGTGGTGGCCTTGCGCGATGTCAATCTTGACATTGAACGGGGTGGTTTTGTGGTGCTTTCCGGACCATCGGGGAGTGGCAAGACCACGCTGCTCAATATTATCGGGGGCCTTGATGACGCCACCAGCGGCGAGGTGTTTCTTGATGGCCAACTGCTCACCGGGATGTCGGAGCGTGCGCTTTCCGAGACCCGTCGGGATCATATAGGTTTTGTTTTCCAGGCCTATAACCTGATCCCGGTGCTCACGGCCAGGGAAAATATCGAATACGTCATGAATCTGCAGGGTCGCAGTCAGCAGGAGTGTAATGAGCGCAGCCTGGAAGTAGCACAGAAGCTCGGCATCGATGCCTTGCTTGGCAAGCTCCCTAACCAGCTCAGTGGCGGCCAGCAGCAACGAGTGGCAGTGGCCCGAGCCGTGGCAGCCACCCCGAAGCTCATCCTGGCTGATGAGCCCACCGCCAATCTTGATTCCAAGACTGCGGCATCGTTGATGGATATGATGCAGCGCCTCAACGAGGACGAGGGCGTCACCATCATCTTTTCCTCCCATGATCCGCTGGTGATCGGCAAGGCTAAACACTCTGTCGTCCTGAAAGATGGAGAAGTGATTGCCAATGAGCGGGTTAGCTAATGTTATAATAGCCGGGGTGATGGGCTTTGTCCCGAACCTTGCCATTGAAAACACAAACATCGGTGGCTATCACGAATTGCACCACACCACCGACTACAATCGCCTGCGAGCCGACCTCACGATAGAACATGAAAAATATCGGGACGTTGCCGGCAAGCTGATCGTTGACAACGAAACCCTGTACACCTCCAAACCAAGCAGCCTGCAAAACAAGACCTCGATCTATCGGGCCTATCTTGAATATCGCGGTATGAAGCACTTCTGGTCGGTTGGCAAGCAGCGTATTCCTTTGGGCGTGGGCCGGATCTGGAACCCCATTGATGTCTTTAACCCCATTGATTCCGAGGCCATCGAAACCGACGAGCGTATCGGTACCGACTCGATCCGTTACGAGTATGCCGTGAGTGATCTGTCGAACGTCGATGCCACGGTGGCCAAAGGCAAGGGGGCGGTACGGCTCAAAGGCTATCTTGATTACGCCGATGTGGGTCTGGTGGGGCTTTGGGATGAAGATGGTGA
>MAXM01000191.1 GCA_001751015.1 Desulfobacterales bacterium C00003106 | reverse complement strand
GCCGATAATTTTCCTTTTTCCCTTCCTGTTTCTACCTCGTAGACCTATGCACGAGCTGAAGACCGACTAAACGGGCTATCAAAACAGTCAGATAGATCTGCCCAATGGTCGATTCTATAATAGAAAACAAGCCGCTCCCGCAGTAAGTTTGAAACAACCAGGAGCATAATCAAGGCCGAAGATTTTCACACTAATCCACGATCAGCCGTAATTGTATCAACTGATGCAAACCGGGGTTCGTGAAGCGGGATCAGTATGTCGGCCATCTCTTTTACCCTGAGCATGATATCATAGGCTTCGTAGACATTTACATGAGTGCCGGGAGGGATGACCTCCATTTCCATAGCCCGTATCTGATTTGGCGGGAAGAAATTTTCCATGATAACACAGAACCCAGTGATAACTCCTTTTCCTTCAGGGGTCGAAACGACCACTGTTAACCCTCCATCCGTGTGAACAGGCGTATGCATGACCTTGATTCCGGGGACTATCTCCATGTCCGCAGTTACGGTTCTGATTTGACCTTTTTCTTCCACGTCTTCAATATAGTCTTCAAGATAACGAAAATCAAGGGGATGAGGGTTGTGTATCCGATCCATTTCCTTCTGATGCACGTAGAATTCGGCATTAACGCATTTGTAATCATTTTCGCAGTGGTCATTGTGTAAATGCGTATGTATTACAATGTCGATATCCTCGGGCAAGAGATCCCACCGCGCGAGGCCCTCCTCAAAGGTATAGATCTTGCCCCCGATCGATTTTTCCCTTTCTTCGGATTGTATGGGCTGCATCTCTCCTGTATCAATGAGCACCTTTTTTTCGCCTCCCTCGAGGTACCACGAATAGATCGGTATGGTGTATGGTTTCCCATAGTCATGTTGATAGGTCATCATACCTTTATCAAACACCTTTGTTCCAACTACAATAGGATGTATCTTGTATTGACTCATAATGCGCCTTTCTTAGAAACGGGAACAGTATATTGAAAAAACTGTATCTCGTGACCGATTTAAACGAACATGTTGTTCCCTTGATGATTGCTTCGCCGGCTATGATACCGCTTTCCACGGCCGGACCGATACCCTCTCCCATGTCTATGGTTGCCAGACCGGCTGCATCTCCGCAAATCAATGCGTTATCTCTCCGACCTGTCTTGACAGCCTGTCTGAGGTAATAGTTGTGCCCACGGGGATCAAACAACCGACCCTTGACGAGTGAAAGGTCCTCAAGCTTTTTTATGAAATGATTCCAGTGAGTGCGGACAGTCTCACCCCGCCTTTTCATTGTAGAAAAACTACCGCCTATGCCCACATTCAAATAGCCGTTACCCTTTGGGACGTACCAGGAATATCCGGGGAACTTCCTGTCAAAAAACCACATCTGACAATCTCTGTCCTGATAATCGTATCTGAATTCTTCCTCTATTGCCGCAATCAATCCTTTCCGGTTTCTGGGATTGGTCTTTCTGAAAAAGGCCCGGTAGACGGGGCAATTAGTGCCGCCGGCTCCCACTATGTATTTGCAGCGGAATGTGTCATCAATAATGTAACAACCATCTGCTTTTCGTATATGCTTTACAGCATGTTGCTGTACGTCCACGTCGGCCCTTTTGAGCAGCCAATCATCGAACTCATATCTTCTTATGGAATATTGCCGGGTCCTGACCGGAAATCTCGCGCCGAAAAAATGAAAGTTGAGCCGGTTAAAGGTCAAAAAGCTGTGAGGATACTCCTCTCTTGTCATTTGCAGGTTCTTAATTGTCTTTGGTGTGATCCAGCCGGCACAGACCTTGAGGCGCGGAAATCTCTTTTTGTCAATGATAATGGTGTGAATGCCGCTGCGATTCAATCTCCAGGCACAGGTTGAACCAGCCGGCCCTCCGCCCACAACTATGGCTTCCACATCAATCATGCCCTGACCTTAACAGAAAAGTTGTTCCGTCCCCGTTCCTAACGGCTAAACGCTAATGGCTGACCGCACAGCTCAAAACCTGTCAGCTCATACGGCAATCGGTCTGTTTCCTTCCCTGTTTTGTCATCACGATCTGCCACACTTGAAGACCTCTTGCACGAAATGCCCCGGCACAACTGAGCAGATAATAGCGCCACATTCGGTAAAAACGATTGTCATATCTTGCTTTCAATTCAGGCCATGCATTTTGGAAATTGGCATACCAGACCATCAGCGTCTTATCATAATCCGGACCGAAATTGTGCCAGTCCTCCATGACAAAGAGCCCTTCCATTGCCTTTCCAAGTTGCGCAATGGAAGGAATCATCCCGTTTGGGAAAACATATTCTGTCGTAAACGGATCGCTTGTAGTCTTGGTGATGTTCCCCCCAATGGTATGAACAAAGGCAATTCCATCGTCCTCAAGAAGACTCTCCGTCTTTTTCATATACGTACGGTAGTTCTTGTACCCCACGTGCTCCATTATGCCGATGGAGATCACGCGGTCATATTTTCCGTCTACATTGCGATAATCATCCAGCCTGATCTCCACAGGGAGTCCCCTGCACATCTTCTGTCCGAGTTCAACCTGCTGTTTGGAAACTGTAACCCCCGTAACCGTAACCCCGTATTTTTCGGCTGCATACTTCGCAAAAGCGCCCCACCCGCACCCGAGGTCGAGGACTCTCATCCCCTGCTCCAGACCTGTCTTCCGGCATACCAGATCCAACTTGGCTTCCTGCGCGTCATCCAGGGTTTCCGCGTTCTTCCAGTAGCCGCATGTGTATACCATCCTCCTGTCCAGCATTGCTTCGTAAAGATCGTTGCCGATATCGTAGTGTTGTTTGCCTACCTGGAAGGCGCGACCCATAGCTTGCAGGTTAAAGATTCTTGATTTCAAGACATGCAGGGCCAGTTTCAAATTCATTCCTGCCTGATTCACAGGTCTCGCGACAATAACTTTGCATATAAGCTCATCTATGGCCTGACAATCCCACCACTCGTCCATGAAGGACTCTCCCGCTGCGAGTACTCCGTCCTTCATGATCCGTTCATACAGGCCATCATCATGCACCTGGATATCAAAAGGCCTGTCTCCGTTGACAGTAACCCCTGCAAGATCAAGCAATTCCTGCAAAACCGCCTCAGATCTGAATCCTGTCATATCGGTCTGCCTGTCATATCGGTCTGCCTCTCATATCGGTCTGCATCAGGTCTCGTAATATTGCGGTGAACTACTACTCTTCTTGTTCCTATTGTAAATTAAGGCAATTCCGGTTGTCAAGGCAGAAATAATGGACGAAATTGATTGAGCGAAAGGGAGATATTACGGTTTTGCAAACTGCATTTTGTTCCTTTGCCGGAAAGAGTCAGGTGGATAGACTGAAGGTGGAAGGCTGATAGAAAGGAAGGGCACAGGAAAAAACAGGATCAATCAAAATCGCTTGACTTGGGAACGGGGACGAAATAACTTCCTCAATTATTCATCACAGCTTCAGGCCACCTTTGCCCGATCTCAAAT
>MAXM01000190.1 GCA_001751015.1 Desulfobacterales bacterium C00003106 | reverse complement strand
GCCCCATACCACTGAGCCTATCGTGAAAACTTCTTCCCCCTCTTAATGACATGATCTTGACGTTTTCTCCTTCACCTGCCATACGCAGAGGAAATGAGATTGCGTCAGAGCGTTGTGACTTTATCATCGAAAAAAGCCCTCCTTAGGGACTCGGAAACAAATTGGCTCATCGTGGATTAGTGTGTAAATTTTCGGCCTTGATTATGCTTTCGGTTGTTTCAAACTTACTGTGGGAGCGGCTTTCCAGTCGCGGCAAGAATGCCGCTCCCACATACAGATTAGATAGTTTTCACACTAATCCGCGATGACCCAAATTTTCTAAGTCCGCCCGAAGGGCGCTAGGTTATTCCGTCCCCGTTCCTAAAGGCTGAAGTGTCTCATGAGTGTCTCAGGTTACATGCGTCAAGCTAGTGTATGCAGAAAGTCCAATACTTATTAACCGGTTAATATTACATCCTTTTCATTGTATTCTCTTGAATAATCTGCGCCTGGCACGGATATTGATAGTTTAAGAGTGCAGAAGATTTTCTTCCAAGAAATTCATTGCGGAAAGAATGAGATCTTCGCACAAGAAAGGGACTGGGTACGTGAGTGATTCTGCAAACATCTCGGAAGGCAAGGAGGGAACTCATGATGGAATTGAATGAGCTTAGAGAGCACCTGGAGATTACCGGCACGATCGACTGGGATATGACCCCTGAAGATGCGGTCACACAGTATCTTGAATGGGGGAACGCCTCGGCCCACGGCTACAGAAATGTGGTCAGGTCCAAAAGCGACGTATCTACATATTTTCTGATAAATACCTGGAACGACTCCCCCAAGATTTACCTCGTCAGGCGCAACTCGGATGACGCGGTTGATCTGGCGGCTATTGATATCCCGGACAGGTTCAAAGATCGTTTTATGGGAACGGATGGCCAGGTCAAGGGTATTTATCCCTTGAACGACGAAATCAGGGGATGGTTGCAACAGGAGCTGTATGAGTCGTGATAAATTTCCTTCCAGGGAGTTCTGCGATGAGGCGATGTGACGAAAGCATTAAGAAGACCTTTGAATTGGTGGAAAAGATGCTTGGGCTTGCCGATGAGGGGGATGCCGTGCGTGAAGACTCCGGTTGCGGTGTACTCTACGGTGTTTTGAGAGATTCGGCTTTCAAGATCAAGCGACTGGCAAAAGCAGAACGTGATGCGCACATCAGGAAAGGCTGGTGGAAGGACTGAAGCAGAGGAGATAACTGATGAACAGTAAATGTCCGGGGCAGGATTTTCGCAATCTCAAGGTCAGTCTTTGCAAGTGTCCGGAGTGTGGAAAGGAGGTGGAAATATTTTCTGATGAGCTGCGGGTCAAGTGCCGTTCGTGCGGGGCCATGGTCTATCCGGACCGGGTTCCTTCCTGTATTGAGTGGTGCAAGAGCGCAAAAAAATGTCTTGGAGAAGAAAAATGGAAAAACGTAATGGAAGCGTTAAATGACATCTAAGAAAAGTTGGAGGCGTTTTATGAAAAACAAGTGGATCGCAGTATCAGGGGTCTTGGTTGGCATGCTCTGTTTTGCTCCTGTGGCATTCGCAGATGAAGAGGCGTGTATTACCTGTCACAGGAAGATTTCCCCGGGTCAGGTGGCTGACTGGGAGTCAAGCAGGCACAGTAAGGAAGAGATCACATGTTCCGTGTGCCACGGTGAAAAGCACAAAGGGGCCGAAGATGGGGCTCTTGCGGAGTTCCCTGACGAACGTGTCTGTGCCGACTGCCATGAGGATCAGTTTGACCAGTTTGCAAAAGGAAAACATAACTTCGGGTGGACATCCTTGAACGCCCTTCCCATCACACACGTTGAGCCTGACGAGTTGATGGAAGGAGGAAAAGGATGCGGTGGTTGTCACAACATGGGGATCAAGACTGATGCCCAGAAAAAAGAGCAGCGTGACAAGGGCTACCGCTACCAGAACAACTCGTGTGACGAGTGTCACACAAGGCACAGTTTTTCCAAGAAAGAAGCGCTTGACCCAACGGCCTGCCGGCAGTGTCACATGGGATACGATCACCCGCAGTGGGAGATGTGGTCAAGCTCCAAGCACGGGACTCGTTACGCCGTAAAGGAGAAAGGCAAGCTGCCCGAAAACGCCCAGGCGCCTACCTGTCAGACCTGCCATATGCCGGAGGGCACCCATACAAACAGGACGGCGTGGGGTTTCTTAGGCGTTCGGCTGCCGCTTCCTGAAGACAAGGAGTGGGCCGCGAACAGGGTCACCATTCTGAAGGCGCTCGGGGTGCTGAACCCGGAAACAGGAGAGCCCACAGGCCGACTGGAAGTTGTGAAGGCAGCCGATCTTGTCCGTCTGACCGAAGAAGACTGGCAGAATGAGCGTAAAAAGATGATCAATACCTGCAGCAATTGCCACTCGGAAAAGTATGCCCGCGAGCAGCTCGCCCAGGGTGACTCAATGATGGCCAAAGCCGATGGCCTTATGGCGGAAGCCATCGAGACCGTGGCCGCTCTCTACAAGGACGGAATCATCCAAAAACCGGAAAATTATGCGTTTGCGTATCCGGATTTCCTCCATTTTATGCGAACCGGCGGCGGTAATATGGATCAGATGTCTCATATCGATCAGGTCCTGTTTGAGATGTACATGAAACACCGGATGCGGACATACCAGGGCTTTTTTCACGTTAATCCGGATTATGCCTACTGGTATGGATGGGCCATGATGACCAAGGACCTTGGTGAAATCAAGGAACTGGCAAAGACGATGCGGGCAACACACAAACCAGGCAAATAGGCGATGGCAGGGTTCAGGGGCCGAATTTTTAACTCTCGACAGCCTTTTACTATCATTGCCTGACCCCTGAACCCTGACACCTGAACCAAAAAAGGAGATATTAAGATGGCGCTGAAAGGAACGAAGACGGAAAGGAACATTCTTACGGCTTTTGCGGGAGAATCCCAGGCCAGAAACCGCTACACATATTTTGCCGGCCAGGCAAAAAAGGAAGGATTTGTACAGATAGCCGCCATTTTTGAGGAAACAGCCAACCAGGAAAAAGAACATGCCAAACGGCTATTCAAGCTTCTTGAAGGAGGCGAGGTCGAGATCCGCGCCGCATTTCCGGCAGGGGTCATAGGCACGACCGCGGAAAATCTTGAGGCATCCGCCGGAGGGGAACACTACGAGTGGGAAGAGATGTATCCATCGTTTGCCAGGACTGCGCACGAGGAAGGCCTTGATGCTATCGCAAAGATATTTGAATCGATTGCAATAGCCGAAAAGCAGCACGAAAAGCGCTACCTCGCGCTCCTTGCCAATATAAAGGGGGGAACTGTATTCAAAAAAGAGAAACCCGTAGTCTGGCGCTGCCGCAACTGCGGTTATCTGCATGAAGGGACCGAGGCGCCCGAAGAGTGTCCGGCGTGTGCTCATCCGCAGGCCCACTTTGAACTCCTTGCTGAGAATTACTGATTAAGGGACGGGGGGTGATTGAATGTCATCAGTAGCAGGGTCGCAGAAGTCCGGAAAACAACGGTCCTGGTGGGTTAAGAACAGGATGGCGTGGTTGGTCGGCCTGGCAGCAGGCGTTTTTCTGACCATAGTAACGGTGCTCGCATCCGGTTTCATGGTTGATACCACGAACAAGGACAGCTTTTGCGCCAAGTGTCACGTCATGAAGCCTTTCAGGATGTCGTGGCAGAAGGCGGTGCATGGCGGCAAGAACCGGCAGGGATTTGCAGCTCAGTGTGTTGATTGTCATCTTCCACACGGTGGTTTCTTAGAGTACTTAACGGTCAAGGCCATCACCGGCACCGGGGATGTAATACAAAATCTCTATATTGATGGGGCCGGGTTTGATTGGGCCGGCAATGCCGAAAAGAGAGTGCTTGACTTCACGTTTGACAGTGCGTGTCGCCATTGCCACAATGTCCTGACTCCGCCGGGACTCCCTTTTGGCGGATTGATCGCGCATCGCGCTTATCTGAGGGGGGATACGACAAAAAAATGCGTCGAGTGCCATCCCCACGTGGGTCATAAAGACATGATTGAGATAGCCGATCGCTTTTTCAAGGATGCATAAATGGTCGAGTAATGGAGGAGGAGAGCATGAATCATTTGTTTGACAGGATCGGAATAATATGGCTTGCTCTGTTTATAGCGGGAATTGCTACTGCCGGCTTGGCGGCGGAAACGGAGTATCCCAATTTAGCGGACAAGAAAGAACTCGTGATAAAGAGAGGTTTTACCAAAGAGGCGCTTGGCTGCATAGAATGCCATGCAAAGAAGATGCCTGGTACTGTTGAGGCGTGGAAGCTCAGCGGCATGAGCCATGCCGGAATTTCCTGTTATGACTGCCATGTCGTGGAGAAAAGCTCACCCATGGCAGGCCAGTGTGAAGGGATCAAGGGGACTGACATCTATATCTCGCCTATGGTCTCGTCAAAGACCTGTTCGCGGTGTCATCCGCAGGAAGTCGAACAATTCCTGGGCAGCGGTCACGCAAAGCTCGCCAGCAAGGCAGTATGTGATCCGGCAAAGCTGGAAGGCAAGTTTCTGGGCCTGATGTATTATCATGAAGGCGCCGGGTTCATGGATAACAATAAACCGACTTATGACGGATTGACTCCAAAAGGGATGCCGCCTTACAATCGCGCCGCTCGCGCCTCCGGCTGCCAGATGTGTCATGGCACACAGGTGGAGCTTGGGCCGGACAACAGACCGATCAACGAAACCTGGCCCGGAGGGGTCGGCACGCGGTATCCGGACGGATCGATCGGCACCTGCACGGTGTGTCATACCAGGCACAAGTTTTCGATTGCCGATGCGAGAAAACCCGAGGCCTGTGGGGCCTGCCACCTTGGGCCCGACCATCCGAATATCGAGATATATTTCGAGAGCAAGCACGGCCAGCAATACCTCTCCCATGGAGACGAATGGGAATATGAAAGCGCGCCTGACACCTGGGAACCGGGTGACTATACAGCCCCAACCTGCGCTACGTGCCACATGAGCGGTATTGGCGAATTGCCGACCACGCACTCTGTGAATGATCGGCTCAAATGGGACCTGGTGCACAAGAAAAGCGTGCTTCGCAGCGGTGAGCGTGGTGACGGAGAAAAGGGTGACAAAGAGATGAGGAAGGTCTGCGTCAATTGCCACGGCGCGACTCATACCCTTGCACAGAGAAAGATACTCGACAACGCTGTTGAACTGTACAACAAGTACTGGGACGGGGCGGTCAGGATGAAGGAAGATCTCAAGAAAAAGGGGCTGCTGAAAGAGAACCCCTGGAAAGATGGATTCCAGGAGCTCGAATACTACCTGTGGCATCATTGCGGGAGACGAGCCCGACAGGGCTCGGCCATGAATGCGCCTGATTATGCGCACTGGCATGGCTTTTTTCAATTGTTTCAGGTTTATTACGACATGGAAAACATCTACGAACAGCGCCTGAAAAACAACAAGATTGAAGAGATGAGCACGGTCATGAGCACTGGCCCGTATTAACCTCATCAGCAAGTGTGATCCCCTGTGAGAATGAGCGCCTGTGAGGGTGGCATGAATGCACCCTCACGGCTTCATTTTGTCGGGCTGGTCATCCTTCAGATTTTTACTGCTGCATGCCTGAGTGATTATTGGACAGTGGATGGTGTAAAAGCGCCTCACAGGGATTCTTCTCTGTCGCGCCCAAATCACCAAATAACAGAATTATGGAACCAGGATAGGACAGACCCAAGACAACTTTTCCAAGGGTGACAACAAGGCCTGACCGGGCAAACTCCTTCTTGATTTCTGCCAACGTTCCAGTCACTTTGATCGGTGTGCCCAAACGAAACAAGACAGCCTCTTTGTTTTTTGGATTGAACAGGCCTGAAACCTGTTCGGTTTTTAAATCCAGGACTATCTCCCCTGCTACGGTAATCCGCTCGGTGTCTGCGAGCATCAAATTGCTTTGCATGATCCCGTCATTAATTTTAAAGCGGCACACCGCACAATTCAGGTCCGTTACATCCTTCTCGAACCAGGTCGTTGGAATAAGAAGTCTAACCAGACTACCGCCCCATAACTCCAGTAGCCGTTTGGGTATACGGCCTTTATCCGTCACGATTTCCAGATCACCATTCGCGCTGCCCAGCAACTCGCGCAGACTCAATCCTTGTCCTTTTAAATCTAATTTCAAATTCAGCGTGCCAACAACATCTTTGGTAATATCCATATTATTCAAGATCAAACCGTAATCCAGATCCTCAGTCTTAATAAACAGCGCTGCCTGCGGCGGTTCCACAGAGGTATCCAGCGCCAGGCTGGCCTGCGTCGATGAACCTGTAGGGGAGCGTCCCTCAAATGGCAACAACGATAGTACCCCATTGACAATAGATAGCTTTGCTTTAAATGTGGTAATATGCTCGGCCCCGTGCATTACTTTTAGATCGTCAATTTGAATCGCAGTACTCAAGGACTTCAAGAGATCGGGATTCAGTGACACATCGGGGATGACCCGTTGAGCTTTCCGTGTCAATGTGGATGCAGATATACCGTTTTTTGTTTTATCCACCGGCTTTATATATTTCGCGAGGTCTATCACGTTAGTCTGCAGATGTATATCAAACATGGGTGAATCATCCGGGACATAGGCTACCTCACCTGTCATACTAACACCTTCTGTTGCCAACCTTACCTCACGCAAATACATTTTCACAGGCTTGTAATCAAGCTGACCGGATAGACTTAAGGGTTGATTATGTTCCCAATCCTGTCCAAGCAACCTGATTAATGTGGTCAATTGCGCGGCTTGAATCCCAAGCCCCCCCACAACTGCAAAGTCTTTAGG
>MAXM01000189.1 GCA_001751015.1 Desulfobacterales bacterium C00003106 | reverse complement strand
TGAGGAAGTTATTCCGTCCCCGTTCCTTAGCACTCGAAAGGTAATGCTGTGAATATCACACTGCGAGAAATCTATGATGGGTTTGCTGGAACCTATGAAGAGAACCGAGGACTTTTTGATATGACGGAGGTCTTTAATTCCTTTTATACGCGGTTAGAGGTAGAGAAAGGAAGATTGCTTGATTTAGGATGTGGAGCAGGTGAGCCGTTTCCACGATTTTTTATTGATCGTGGCTGGAGAGTTACAGGTGTAGATTTCTCTGAACGAATGCTTGGATTGGCGTCTAAATATGTTCCAAAAATGCAAACTATTCACGCCGATATGCGTGAGGTTCAATTTGAACCAAACCAGTTTGAAGCAATCACAGCGATTTATAGCTTATTTCATGTTCCAAGCAATGATCATGCGGCTTTGTTTGATAAATTCTATCAGTGGCTTTGGCCAAAAGGTAAAGCGTTATTTACCTATGCAACGAAAGAATATACAGGCAGCAATCAATTTGATGGCTATAAGAAATTCATGGAACGAGAGCTATATTACAGCCACAACAGCCCTGATAAGCTATACGCTGATTTAGAAAGAATTGGTTTCAATATTGAGTCCACGGATTATCGAAATATTGGAAATGAAATATTCCTATGGGTTACGGTGAGCAAGCCCATGATAGAGGTAGCGCAGGGTGCTAACAAATCGCTACAAAGGCCCTCAAAAACACAAAATAATCCCTGCCAATAAAGTTGGTTTATTTTATATTCCTCTTTATAAAATTGTGAAAACATACGTGTTTAGAAAATGAAAAATAAGACCATTTTCAAATTTGGTTTAATTGGAAGTCTCTATATAACGCAGGCTATCCCAATAGGCTTCTTTAGAGAAGCTGTGCCTACGTTGATGCGAAAAATGGGTTTGGAATTGACAATCATTGGATTATTGGCTGTTCTTTTGCAATTGCCATGGTTATTCAAATTTCTATGGGCACCTTTATTAGATAGATTTGGCATAATTAAATTTGGTTGGCGACGATCTTGGATAATTCCTCTTCAAACAATTGGATCTGTGATTATTCTTTTCTTGATATTTTTTGATATGCAACACAACCTTCTTATCGTGTTAATATTATTTTTAATATTCAATTTTTTCTGTGCTACACAGGATATCGCAACAGATGGATTAGCTGTTGAAATATTAACTAAGGATGAACGAGGTCCAGGCAATGGAATTCAAGTTGCAGGTCATAGATTGGGAATAGTTTTGGGTGGCGGAGTCATATTGATAATATTTGAACATGCAGGCTGGTCATTAACAATGTTAATCATGGCTCTCTTTTTCATTTCACCACTTATTCCTGTATTATTCTATAAAGAGAAAAAAATTGAGCGGATTAAAAAAAGGGAAATTGGTATATTCGAATTTATTAAATTCTTTAAAAGACCTGGCAATCTTATCTGGGGGTTACTAATTATTCCAATATACAAAGCAGGCGAGGGCATGACACTAATGATGTTGAATCCTCTTCTTATCGATATAGGATTAAGTCTAACGGAGATAGGAATATTAGTTGGTACAGTCGGGTTTGGTTCTGCATTTTTGGGAGCTATGTTTGGAGGATTTCTTATTCCTAAAATCGGCCGAAAAAATGCACTCATTTTGTTTGGTATAGTTCAAGTTCTTGGGTTTTTAGGATATTTAATACCTGCATATGGGATGTCAGATCTGCGAATACTTTATGTAGTCGTCCCATTTGCTCAACTTGGTGGTGGATTAACTTCTGCTATATTATACACAGTAATGATGGATAGATGTAACATAGATTCTGCAGGTTCCGATTTCACAATCCAGCAAACGTTAAGTTATGTTGGAGCCGCTATTTGTGCCGGTCTTAGTGGTTTGATCTCATCAAAGTTTGGCTATCATGGAAACTTTCTTGTTGCTACGATAATAATGTTATCAGCAGTATTAATTATTATTAAAGTAATGAACCAGAAAGTACCAACCAACAATCTAACTATTTGACCCCGTTTGTACTCAAAAATTCTTCAATTGTGGCACCCCTCGGTTTTGGAGAGGATTCGGTCATATTTTTTAGGAAGGGAACTGATAGGCACATTGTTTTCTTGGCGGGATTTTCCTTTGCCGGAAAATCAGGGTGTTTGCGGTCGGTGGTGAACATTTCAGTCAAGACGGGAAGAGGAGATAAAAACACATGAAAAAACACCCGCATACATTGCCGCCTTACATTATAAATCTATTTTTCATCATAGGGTTGTTGTCCGCCGTAGCGTTCAGGATAATTATTGTTTTTCAGCACATAAGACCGGAACTCTTCAGGCCTGTATGGTATTTTGGAGTTATTGGTTATATGTTCTTTTTCCTGTATAGATATGTTATTTCTCTAAAACGGAAAAGGGCTATACATGAATATGATCTCATTTCAAAGCTCCAGGGGGATGAAAAGCTCTCTTCCGAAGACAGA
>MAXM01000188.1 GCA_001751015.1 Desulfobacterales bacterium C00003106 | reverse complement strand
TTTTCAGAGTAGGGTGTTACAGATTGCAAAAAAAAAACAGCAAAATTCCCTTTGCCGGAAAGTGTAAACTACCAAATGAAGGATGCCAAGTATTTGACTATTTGTAAAGAGATATTCTTACACTTTTTTACATAAAAAATATATTTGGGATATGATATGTAAGGTTGAGCTGACCTATGAACATCCGAAAATGGCTATTTTGTCCGATCTCCGGATGTGCTATAGATAAATAAAGCAAGCCCACCTAAGACAAAGGAACGGGGACGAAATAACCGGCGTGAAATTGTTTTTCCAAGAATCCTTATTTCCGTGGAACCAGTTGAGGATGAAACACCTTTCGCTTATCATAATCCTGCTTTTGGTCCGGACTCCCTGTCTGGCAAATGATCTGCCATCAGAATATGTTGTGCTTCTTCACGGTCTGGCACGAACACAGAGATCAATGAACAAAATGGAGAAACGCTTGTCTGAGGAGGGCTTTGGCGTTATTAATGTTGGGTACCCGTCAAGATCAAAAACAATCGAAGAACTCGCCGAAGAGACAATCCCCAATTCAATCATGCTTTGCCGTGAGCAAGGCGCCCAAAGAATCCATTTTGTGACTCATTCAATGGGAGGGATTATGGTCCGATATTATCTCAAAGACCATCACATTCCGGAGCTTGGAAGGGTTGTAATGCTGAGCCCGCCAAACCAGGGCAGTCAGATAGTGGATGTTTTCGGGGATTATCTTGTCTTCAAATGGCTTAATGGCCCGGCCGGACAACAACTTGGCACAGACGAAGAGTGTCTGCCTAAGAATCTGGGCAGTGTTGCGTTTGAGTTAGGTGTCATTACCGGCAACAGCTCCATTAACTTATTATTATCTCTTGTCATACCAGGCGAAGACGATGGAAAGGTCTCAACAGTCAACGCGAAGGTAGATGGAATGAAGGATTTCATGATCATTCCTTCATCACACGCATTCATTATGAGAAACCGTGATGCTATCAACCAGACCACGGCCTTTTTAAAACACGGCAGCTTCAAGAGGGAGTAATCCACAGGAACAGGACCTCTAAGGGCCGTGGAAAAACGCTTTGACGAAATGGGGTCCCCGTTCCTTGCCTTGATTTTTCCACCAGACCTATGCTTTATTGACACACAGGTTCCTGTGTCTTATACTTTCTTGTAAGAAACAGGATCGATATCATTCTATCCTTGTAAAACAGACGAATTCGAACGAGTTCCAATAACCGTGTTTTAGAAAACGTGGATCACTGCAGGGAGTTTCGTCGGCTGGTAATGCATGCCATTTTTCGAATACTGAGATCAATATCCTCTTGTATGCAACGGGAAAATCTGCACCGCGTTGCCCTTGCACTCTTGGTCCTGGTTCTTGCGGCCACAGTGGCCTTTTCGTATTTCGAAAAAAATCTGGGGATCTTCGACGCCTTATGGTGGTCGGTTGTAACCGTGACTACTGTGGGATACGGCGATATCTCTCCTGCCACGCCGGGCGGACGGATGGTGGGCATCGTGCTCATGATGATGGGAATTGGTTTCCTCGGCGTGCTCACGGCTTCGATTGCCAGCATTCTTATCGAAAAAAAATTCATGGAGAACAAGGGGATGAAAAGCGTGACTGTTAAACGGCATTTTGTCATCTGCGGGTGGAACTTCCGGGGGCATGATATCGTCGAGGAACTGCGTGCGGACCACAAAAGCAAGAAAGCCCCTATAGTAGTCATCGCCGGGCTAAGAGAAAAACCCGTAGATGACTCGAATCTGTGGTTCATTCGCGGGGAGATCAACCCTGAAATACTTGAGAAGGCTAATCTCAAGGAGGCCCAGACCGTGATCCTCCTCTCGGATGACGACCTCGACAGCCACGTCCGGGACGCAAAGACCATCCTCGATACCCTTACTATCAAAAGTCTCTACCCGGAGATTTATGTATGTGTCGAGCTGATTGAGTCAAAGAATATTGGGCACTGTCAGCGGGCCAAGGCGGACGAGATCATCGTGGTAGGCGAATTAAGCACCAATTTGCTCGTGCAGGCGGCCCTGGACCACGGGATTACACAGATGATCACAGAGCTGGTCAGCAACCGCTATGGCAACGAACTGTACAAGATCGATCCGCCTTCCTCCCTCGCAGGAGAAACGTTTTATGAAGTCATGTGTAAACTGAAAAAAGATCATGGTATCCTTTGCCTGGCAGTGGAAAACAGAAGTACTCACAAACTGATTGCCAATCCTGACTCGGGCTACCGGCTCGATGCGGAAGATGAGCTGGTCGTCATTGCAATGAACCGGCCTGAATTGGGTTAACAGACTCGGAAAAAAGGAGGTTTGTATGTCTGAAAAGTTTGATCTCGTCAAGCAGTATCTGTTTGAGATGGAGATACCGATTGTGAGTGAGGATCCGGCGGAAGAGATAGTGGTGCTGGATGACGCAGAGAATGGTATCAAGAACCTGGTGGTAGACTGCGAAGAACCGATTCTGGTCCTGGAGCAGATTATCATGAAAGTCCCCAGCGAACCGGGCGACCTGTTCAAACGCCTGCTGCAGATGAACCGGGAACTGGTCCACGGAGCATTTGTGCTCGATGAAAGCGCGAAGTTGATCCTCTTCAGGGATACGCTCCAAATTGAAAACCTTGACCGGAATGAGCTTGAGGGCTCCATCCAGGCCCTGGGTCTGGCCCTTGCTGAATACAGTTCGGAATTGCTCGGTTACGCAGGAGATTGACCGATTTGCGAAAACAGCGCCGTCAAAGGCGGCTGATTTGGTTTACCCAAAAGGAGGTTTTGAATAATGTCCATCTTTGCACGTATTTTTAAGGTGACCCAGTCCGAGGCTCACTCCGTAATCGACAAGCTCGAAGACCCTATCAAGATGACGGAGCAGGGCATCCGCGATCTCAAAAAGGACCTTCAGCAGGCCATGACAAGTCTGGCCGAGGTAAAGAGCATGGCGATTCGCACCAGGAGAAATGCAGACAACAAGAAGAAACTCGCTGCGGATTACGAGCGCAAGGCCATGACGCTTCTGCAGAAAATGCAGCGCGGCGAACTCGATCCGGCGGAGGCTGAACGTCTGGCTGCTCAGGCCTTGAACGAAAAGGAACAACAGACGGCGGAGGCCCTGAGTCTGGCGCAGGAGGCCGAGAGGCACGAGCAGATGGCCGGCCAGCTTCAGGCAAATGTGAGCAAGATCAAATCAACGGTCACGACCTATGAAAACGACCTGGTCACGTTAAAAGCCCGAGCCAGGACCGCTGCAGCCACCAGAAAAATCAATCAGCAGATTGCCAGGGTTGACTCATCAGGCACGATCGCGATGCTGGAAAAGATGCGTTCCAGGGTGGAGGAAGACGAGTCACTTGCAGCGGCTTACGGCGACATGGCAGGTGCGGACAAGAGCGTTGACGATGAGATCAATGCGGCGCTGGCAGGAGGTTCTGCTCCTACGGCATCGCAGTCCCTGATAGAAATGAAGCAGAAGATGGGCATCGCGTAAGAGAGGTAATCGTTCACGGTTGCCGGTTATACAGTTCACGGTTGAAAAAAACAAAAAGCAGAAGAGAATTATGGGGCTAAAAGACTTCTTTACCAAAAAGAAGAAAGAGGAATTCGATCTGCCAGGCGACCTTAGCCTCGTCAAGCTTCAAGTAGGCTACCTCGTGGATTACGACTTGAAGTCATGGGAGGTGGTGGCCCGTAATCATTATGATTGGGGTGAAGGTGATATCTCTTACGAGTGGCAGCTCAAAAGCGAGGACGAGGTCGTTTACCTCGAGATGGAGTCAGACGACGAAGAGAAATGGAGCTTGAGCCGGAAAATCCCGTTTGGACGTCTTGATTCGCAAGTCAAGACGCACATACTTGAAACCGGAGATCCGCCGGAAAAAATTGTATTTGATGGTCTCACATACTATATGGAAGAGACGGCCGGGGGGCATTTTTTCAAGGACGGCCAGGGACCCGGCACGGAAATGCTTCAATGGTGTTACCAGGACGACAAGACTCGCTCGTTTCTTTGCATTGAACAGTGGGGCGAAAATGCTTTTGAGGCAACGACAGGGAAAGGCGTCGAGGAATATCAATTTACAAACATTCTGCCCCGTGAGATATGAGGAAAAGCATCCTTCATTACACCTAAAGTGAGCGGTTCCAGGTTCAGGGTTCAAAGGTTGTAGTCTACTGATATTCTTAATTTTATTCATTGCAATTGAGGCGCGATTCAGATCAGCTTCTTTCACCTCAACTCGTTTTCCTTTTGCTAACAATCAGTTAGGTCGTTTCAACCCGGAACCGTGAACGCTAAACCGTTCAACCCAGGTTACAAGAAGATTCATCTGAAAAAGAGTTATATCCCGGAAGGCCGTGGATCACAGTATCAATGATGGGGTTTCGCCGTTGGCGCGGGTGCTCCGAGTCGTACATGATTGTATCCGTCGGACAACTGGGTGTTTACGTGTACTACTC
>MAXM01000187.1 GCA_001751015.1 Desulfobacterales bacterium C00003106 | reverse complement strand
CCTCAAAATAAAACTAACAAAACTACCAGCGTCCCATAAATGTCCCCCTGAACTACTTCGTTTGGTCTCGGATTTTTTAGGAATTGAAAAGGGTGCAGTTTTTCCTGTCTCCTGTTTTGTCCGGTGGATTTCATCAATTAAGTCCATAAGTTGGAAGTTTCATTGCCTCTGTACTTTTTAAGAAAAAATTCTCATTAAACAACTGCGCTTGCCTGCTTGTTTTATCATGAACATATGAGATGAATGCGTCCCAATCGTTGTTGACCTCAATACAGCTTTGATCTTTAAAGCCACGTTTATCTGCTTCACGGCGGGCAACGGCTACCGCATGACGTTTCGGAGCATATGAAGCATAGACCTTCTTGATAGGTCCTTTCAATAAACGGTCATCATTGCGTTTAAGGGTATATATGACCACTATGGTATACATGACCACTATGGTGGACATTTTACCATTTAAAACGGGCATTGAACGTCGAAGCTGGCTTCAGGGGGATGATAAACGAATCGTCATTCATTTCGTACCCTTTCATGGGTCATGGCTTAACATGATTGAGATATGGTTTGGCATTCTCAATAAAAAATGTTAAAGTGCTAATCATTTCCTTCAGTACAACTCTTACAGGAAATCATAGAAGAATTTATTGAAACTTGGAATAGATTTTTCGTAAAATTCAACTTTTTTAATTTTACCACGTAATTTGAATAGGATACCAAAGAGGGAGAGTAAGAAAACAGGATGTTCTACAAAATTCTCGTGGTTGATGATGATGAAAGTGTTGTTGAAATCCTGGCAACAGGCTTAGAGAAGGAAAATTTGCAGATTTACAAGGCTTGCGATGGAGAAACGGCGTTTGAAATAATATCGGATAAAAAACCCCATGTCGTAATATCGGATCTTGTAATGCCGGGTTTGGGAGGATGGCAACTTTTTGAACAAACAAGAAAAACGAGCCCTGACACGATATTCATTTTCCTGACTGGCTATGGCAGCATTCCCGATGCCACAAGTTCAATAAAAAAGGGGGTCTTCGACTACCTGGAGAAACCATTTTCCATACAAAAAATCAGGAACGTCTTAAATTCCGCTCTCGAACATTATGATACAATTCAGGAAAACAACTATCTCAAACAGAGGTTGTCCTCACTAAAGAACCGGTACATTGACCTGGACATGTTGTTGAAACATTCTTCCAGGATTAGAGAAGTGACTGATTTTGCATCTTATTTAAAGGAAGATACCTCTGAGAAAGATCTGCTCAAGAAATTGCTGAAAGCTGCCCTGGAGATCACCAGAAGTAAGAATGGCTCCATTTATCTCCATGATTCAAAGGAGAGCAAATTCAGTCTTGAGTTGATAGAATCACTGGCCGTAGCCCCAGACCTCGCAGTTAAGAATGTGCAGGTAGATCAGACCAGTCTCTTGTCCCAACACAAATCCGTTTCGTGCAATTTCTCTTCATCTACAGAAACGGCGGCAATGCCATCACCCCGACAACAAGACTTCACAAATTCACAGGAGACCATGACAATATCGATAGAAAGCGGACACAGAGACTGGGGCGTTTTGTATTTGCTCGGAAAGATATCAGACGAAAACTACCATCTTGAGGATTTCGTTAATGTTTCTTTACTTGCAAGAAAGGCAGCTGAAAGATTAACTCAAATTGAGTTTCTTGATCAAGACGCAGTTTTCAATGAGAATTCTGAGACGTTAAGAAAAGTACATGAAAACCTTCAATTCCAAAGCGTTCATTTGGCAAAGTCATTAGCGATATTAACATTGGTAATTGACGACAGCTGCAGGATATTGGATGCATCCAAAAAATATAAAGATATCGTATGTAGAGATGATAATATGACATCCGGCTACCTGTTCGATGAGCCCCTTTGGACCAGTATGGAGGAAGATACCCGGAACAACTTTTTGAAAGCGATGAAGAAGAACCAAATATTTGTCAGTGATCAGATAATTCCTGTTGAAACTCCCTATAGCCGATATTTTTTCAAATTCAGAATGATCCCCGTTTTCAGTAAAAAAGCAAGACCTCAATCAACCATCTTCCTGATAGTTTTAGATGATATTACTATGCAGGAAAACATCGAGAAGAGACTGTTGGCATTGGAAAATATATCACTCATGGGGAAGTTGGTTGCATGCATTTCTCATGATCTTAACAATCCCCTTGACGGCTTAAACAGGTTAGTCAAGATCATAGAAAACAAGGTCTGTGATAAGATTGAATACGAATATTTTGAAATGATTTACTCCACCATCAAAAGAATGGCGGATACAATAAGAGCCTTTTCGGAATCCACCAGTAAGGCCGTGGTCAAGACCAAATTTGCGCCCCTGTGTGAAATCCTCGATGAAGCTATTCACATAATGTCACCTAAACTCTCCGATAAAAATATCGAGGTAAAAAGAGGTAGCAGAAGCCAGCATGTTGGAATAAATGTATCAACAGACCTTTACAATGCATTTGTCAACCTTATTGGAAATGCATTTGATGCTATGGATGCTAATGGAGTAATAGAAATCGAGATCCTTCTTAATCCTGACCAAAGACATGTGGATATTGTCTTCAAAGATGACGGCGTTGGAATTCCAGAGGCAATAATAGGTGACGTGATGAAGCCCTTTTTTACTACCAAGGAAGATGGAACAGGACTTGGCCTTCCTCTGTGCAATATGACAGTCGGAAATTGCGGCGGGAAGATTAATATTGAAAACCGTGAAAAGGGGGGTTGTGAAGTAACTGTCTCAGTTCCCATCAAGTGATGCTAACACCCGGCTGCTTACTTTTTATTATCAAGTATCCCGTATTTTGTCATTTTATTGAAAAGCGTAGCCCTGCTTATTCCCAACACTTTGGCGGTGTTGTTTCTGTTGCCAAAGTTCTTTTCAAGCACTTTCAGTATGTGCAATTTTTCCAATTTCTCCGTAACCCGTGACAGATTCAGATCGTCGTCATTGATGATTGCAGTTTTATCAGATCTCGTACTGTTTAGTAT
>MAXM01000186.1 GCA_001751015.1 Desulfobacterales bacterium C00003106 | reverse complement strand
GCTTTAAGTTGGTAGCCTCCTTTTTCCCTTCCTGTTTCACCTGGTAGACCTATGCATTAGTTGAAGACCGACTAAACGGGCTATCAAAACAGTCAGATAGATCTGCCCAATGGTCGATTCGAGAATAGTGAGATTGCGTGCCAGTAAGCTGACCGGTGTAATGTCACCGTAACCAAGCGTAGTCAAGGTCGTAAACGAGAAATAAAGGATGTACGAAAGTTCCGAGGCATGCTCGGGAAAGGATATCGCTTCAGGATTAACCAGTAACACCAGGCTGTAAAGATAAACCCAGAGATAGCCCAACAAAAAATATATGGAAATGCCGCCTTTAATAGACTCGCCTGTGACCTTGTCCTCAGAAAAAATTTTTGTGAGAAATATCACGATCACAATCATGAGGAAAAGAACGTTAACACTCAGGCCGATCAAGATAAGGTAAAAAGCCTCTTTAACTGGAAGATTTAACATAAGAGCGATCAGTTTGACCACGGAACCAACAAAACCCAGTCCTAAACATAGCCAGAAAAAGATCCTGCGAATATCGAGGGTCCATAGAACTGTGACCACGATCAGCAAAAACAGAAGCGGAACCAGCGCACGCCCCTGTTTTTCCAGCAGGGGCAACAGAGTCAACTGGGCCAGGATAGCGATAAACAAATAAGTATAACGGTATGTCCTGAATCTGTCCAACAGGCCCGGTTTCTGACGTATGTGTGCGTCATCTTTGCTTAAAAATATTTTCATCGATCTTTCTCGGCAGAAAACTCCAACTCGACAGAAAATAATGTCCGCTTGGTATCCGAAACTTCAAGATGTCTGGTAACACCTTTGTCATATCGAAGCACTGACAAAGCAACGGAATTTTTAGCAGCTTTGAATTTTTTTTCCACCGCTGAGACTTCTCTAAAGTTGGGATTCAATGGGCAACAGGCGCATGAAACCGATGCCAAACCGCCGCCAGAAACCGGTGTATGGGTCGACATCAAATGTCTTTTCTTCTCCATCGACCAGTCCGTGCCAGAGGATATTCTCGGATCCGTTGGCGTTCTTCATCAGTTCCAGCCGGAAGGCCACCTCTTCGATGATCTGGTCGAAACCGGTTCCCATCGCATTGCCAATCTCTGCCGATTTCATCACCACACCGATCTCGGTGTTGTGGATCACGGCTCGGGGATCGAGGTTCAAGGAACCGATAAACACCTGCCGGCGGTCGAAAACAAAAGACTTGGCATGCAGGCTGGCCGTGGATGAGCCACCCGTGCCCTTTTTCTCTTTACGCTGAGCCCGGGTGAGCTTCTTGTTCATTTCATAGAGTTCCACCCCGCCACGCAATAGCGCCTTACGGTATTTGGAATAACCGGAATGCACGATGCCCACATCGTTGGATGCCAGGGAGTTGGTCAGGATGCGCACCCGAATGCCTTGTTCGGCCAGCCGCGTCAAAAAGGCTGTTCCCTCTTTTCCGGGAACAAAATAGGGCGAGAAAATAATTAACTCTTCCTGAACACCTTCAAAGTAAGGCGCGAGCATCGGAGACAGGTGATATTCGGTTTCGTCGAAAGAGTGAAGGATCTTTTCCGGTTGATCGTAGACGACCTCCGCACCTCCCCAGGCATAGTGAATCCGGCTTTCCCGGAGCTTTACCGCCAGATCGGAATTGCGCAGGGCCTGCAGATATTCTGAATCGGCTTGCTGGATGACGAATTCGTCCAGTTGCCCGCGCACTTGTTCAATCTCTTCCGGTGTGGGCGGGTCGCCTTTTAGCACAGTAGCGGGGTAGGACAGTTCGCTGTTCCAATATCGGTCAAATGCAGTGGAGACCTCTTTCGCCACCGATCCGATGGCCAACACGTCCAGGTCGGCAAAGGCCAGGTCCGGATCAGCGTCGAAGTATTCGTTGCCGATATTGCGCCCGCCGAGGATGGTGGCCTGGTTGTCCACCGTAAAGGACTTGTTGTGCATGCGGCGCGTCACCGAACCCATACGGGTGACGAACTGGGAAAGTCGACCGACATTTCGACTGAAGGGGTTGAATATGCGCACCTCCAGGTTCGGGTGGCTGTCCATTACCGCCGCCACCATATCTCTGCCGCCCATATCCATGTCGTCCACCAAAAAACGTACCCGTACTCCCCGGTCGGCGGCCTTGAGCAATTGGTCGCTGAACAATCTGCCTACAAGATCATCGTGATACAGGTAATACTGCACATCCAGGCTGCGTTCCGCATAATGGGCCAACACGGCACGGGCCACGAAGGCATCCAGGCCGTTTGCCAGCAGATGGAATCCTGATTCTCCCGGATGCGCCGTTGCCCGTGCGGATAGCCGCTTGCCAATTGCGGTGTCGCCCGTTTCGGAGAAGGCATAGGATTCAAGGCGCTGGAAATCGGTCGGCAGGGTGGCGCAGCCACCCATAACAAAAACGATGAATACCAAAACGGTCGCACAATTCTTGCTCATTGCTTCTGCTTCCCGCAATATTTCTTTCAACCCCAACTGCGACAATATTTTATGAAACTTCAACGTTTCTTTTTCGATCAAACTGACCGCCCCGCCGACCAGGCCATCATCCCATTACTTGGCCTTGAAGCTGAACTTCTGGCCACCGATTGTCGCCTCGTACATCAAACCGCCTTTGGTGTGCACAAACACGGCCATGCCTTTATGATAGCTTGCTTTGACCTGTTTGCCGGTGGCAGGCCCGGCGCTTGCCCCGGCCGAGGCCCCTTGGGTGCCGGCACTGGCCTGAACACCTGCCGTGATCGCCACGGCGGAGGCCGCCGCGTCAAACTCAAAGTTTCCGCTGGTAAATTCGTCATAGGCGCGTTTGTCTTCAAAAAATATCATCTCGCTGAAAGCCTGACCACCCACCTGAAAACCGATGGTCGCTTTTATTAGAGAAGTTTCGCCGGTGACCTTGCCGCCCTGGTACACCTGGCCCGTGCCGTATGAGCCCCCGATGCCAAAACCGGCTTTGCCTATGGTCGGGAAAACCGCATAGCCGTATGCGCCTTCAAAAAAAGGCTGAACCGATCCGGACTTCTTGTAGATGTCGATGGTGTCAGTGAACTTGTCGGCCTGTGCCGGATTCGATAAGGCCAATGCCAACATAACCATAATCAACATAATGGAAAAACGATAAGTCTTCATAACACATACTCCTTTCAAATGAATGCGGAACGTTAGAGGAAATTGCCGTCACAACTGAACAAATTAAGGAATGGGGACTAAAATGTCAACCGCACGCGCAACCCGAACACCCGGACCTGGTCCTCGTCCGGGTTGAGGGCGCTTACTCCTCCCCATCCAGACGCATACTTTTGATGATTCGGTCCAGTTCACCGGAAGCCCGCAGCTGCTCGATCTTAGACTCAGCCTCCCCTACTTGCTTCACATCGTCCACACCAACAACCAGAGTCATTGGTTCATCCCGGAGATAGGCATTGTCGGCAACCTCAAGACCATTAACAGAAATAATCGATTTCAACGTTTTGACATATTCCGCGCCCTTTTCCGAATAGCTGGTCAGGGTGTCTGCCAGGGCCAGGCCGGCAACTTCCTTACCCTGCCCTCTCAACACTGCTCTTTTGTCCCGGAGCCCCTGGTAGGCGCTATGGGTGTTGAGATTGTGCATATAGCTCCTGACCGAGTCAAAGGGCCATTTGTAGGCGGCCACTCCGTAATTCCCTTTGCTCTTGCGGTGTTGTTTGGGTTTCATGCCATCGCCGCTGTAGGTCCATTGACCGAACAGGGCGTTGCCTTCAACCGCGAAACGGGAGGTGCCGTAACCGCTCTCATAGGCGGTCTGTCCCAAAGCCAGTGAGGGTGGAATAATATCCACCCGTTCGAGCAGTTGAGCTATCTGTTTTTTGGAATCGTCCACCTCCTTCAAACCGTATTTCTTGGCAATGGATTGCAAACGGGACATTTCCTTTGCGCTGAGAGCCTTCCCCTTACGCTGGATTTCGTTGAGTTCCTCAAGCGCTTGCCTCTCTTTAAGGATCAGTTCGTTGGCATAAAGGATCATAGGAACAATAGCACGATAAAAAAGCTCTTTTTTTACCTTTACCTCCACCTTTTGCGACTCTTTTTCCCATCGTTTACTGGTTACTGCCAATATTATACGCGGAACATCAAGATCCTTGTCATGCGTATTTGCACCCCAGAAGTTTTTGTTTTTGAAGTAGTCAATTGTTTTTTCAACCTGGCCGCCATGGACCACAATTTCATACGTATTGCTTTTAGCAGTGGCAAGCCCCGGTGAACTTAACCAGACAAAACAGCAAACCATAACTGAGAGGCCGGCTGCAAGGGGCGAAAACAGGGCAGGGTATTGTTGTGTGATACTTTTTAAGATTTTCATAGCGTCAAGTATATACCATTGTGTAATGGTTGATTGCAAACTGTTTATGAACTAAGGAACGGGGACGAAATAACTTCCACAACTATGCATCACAGCTTCAGGCCACCTTTGCCCGATCTCAAATCTATGCGCCTGCCTGGGGAAGCTATTTCTCCACGTTCCCGAAGCTCCGGACATGGTCGCAAACCACAAATCAATTTCTTTTTTCCTTTAGGACAAAAGAATTCTCATTATATTACTTCTGTATTCGTATCCGGAGCCATGGGTGACTATACCAGAAATATCGGCTGCTGTCATTGTCCGGAGCGGTACAGTTGTAACGTGAGCGGCCCAGGGGCAGGTCTTTTTCCGTTTGGATCATAAATCGTTTTCCCGGTTCTATCCATTGGATTTCCATCCTCCTGTCGCCCATGTAACATGCCAGCTGATCAAGATTGGCGCTGCCTGCCGCAATCGTGACTGTCAGTTGCGGCTTTTTATCCGTGGTCAACGGATCAACCGGTTGCTGCTCGACCACTGGCATGGCAAGGGAAAGAGCCTTTGTCCGGAATGCTTTCATGTCTGCGTACGCCTCAGCCATGGGGAAACGGGGCAGCGCGCGCCTGTCGCTTAAGGGGCCAACCCCACCCGAGTGTTGACCAAAGCCTGTGTAGCCAAGCTCCTCAACAAGGTTCATCAGTTCAAGGTTGTACTCGCCATAGGGATAGGCAAAGAGAGCAGGCGCATGGCCAAGCTCTTGCTGCAATCGCCCTTGGGCGGTTGCTATATCGGTCTTAATTCGACTTTTCCATGACGCTTGTGATTCATCGGTCTTTTTCCGGACAAGGTAGTCATGGCTTTGACTATGATTGGCAAAACTTGCCCCGTTTTTCTGCATCTCCCGCATCTGTTGCCAGTTCATATAAGCCGGAATCCCCTGGTCTACCGCATCGGTGGCCACAAAGACCGTAAAAGGGTAGCCTCTGGCTTTGAGTCGGGGGTAGGCTTCTTTATACACTGACAGGTAGGCATCATCTATGGTGATACCAATGGCCTTGTCAGGCAGTGGCCTGTTTTGTTTCAGGGCTTCGACGATTTCTTCCAGGGGCAATACAGAAAAGTGATTTTTTTCGAAGAAATCAAGCTGCTCCTCAAACTGCTCAACCGTCACATTGGTGCCGGGATAGCGTGTCTCACCGAAACGATGATACATGAAGATGACTGCCTGTGGGCCTTTTGGCTTGGCCAGGGCCGGAGAGGCAGGCAGTGCAGAGGAAAACAGGATCAAAAAGGAAAGAAAGATATGGGGCCGGATCATAGAGGTTCACTTGGGAAAGTTATTCCGTCCCCGTTCCTTCCTTGGCCTTGAAGCTGAACTTCTGGCCACCGATGGTCGCTTCGTACATCAACCCGCCTTTGGTGTGCACAAACACGGCCATGCCTTTATGATAGCTTGTTTTGGCCTGTTTGCCGGTGGCAGGGCCGGCGCTTGCTCCGGCCGTAGCCCCTTCAGTGCCGGCCTTGGCCTGAACACCGGCCGTGATCGCCACGGCGGAAGCCGCCGCATCAAACTCGAATTGCCCGCTTGTGAATTCGTCATAGGCGCGTTTGTCTTCAAAAAAGATTATCTCGCTGAATGCCTGGCCGCCCGCCTGCAAACCAAAGGTCACTTTGATCAATGAGGTTTCGCCGGTGACCTTGCCGCCCTGGTACACCTGGCCCGTGCCGTATGCGCCCCCGATGCCAAAACCGGCTTTGCCTATGGTCGGGAAAACCGCATAGCCGTAT
>MAXM01000185.1 GCA_001751015.1 Desulfobacterales bacterium C00003106 | reverse complement strand
GTACAAAGACATAGAAACCTCCTGGTTAGGGTTCGCCCAAAAATAGAGTTGCGTTTTTTCAACCTGTGCGGTTAGCCATTAGCGTTTAGCCGTCAGCATTGAAAAGGGGTAGAGAGGATGTTGAACAGTTTTATCCAACAGCTAACAGGTCGCATTTTTTCATCATCTTTGGCCGGGCCTTTCAGTTGTCAGCCTTTTTCACCCTGGCGACAAGATCTTCAACCCCGATCACCTGCACTACCGCGCCTTTTACAATTGTTTTGTCTGCGATCGCATTCCACAGTTCGCCGTGCACAAAAATCTTTCCGCCGGGAGAAAGCCTTGTCTGCGCCACACCCGTCTCACCGACCAGACCGTGTGCGCCTGTCCTGATCTTTGAGAGCTGAGCCCTGAAAGCAATGCTCGCCACCAGTGCAAAAAAGCCGGAGACCAGCACAACCGTGGGGATAAGGACCCTCAAGGAAAGCTGCAGGCCGGCTTCACCCCCTATGTCAAAGAGCATCATGGAGCCTAACAGCAGAGAGAGTATGCCCCCTAAGCTCAGGAGCCCGTAGCTCGTTATCTTCATTTCAAGTATAAAGAGAACGATGGCAAGGAGTATCAACAGGAACCCCGCGTAATTGACGGGCAGCGTTTGAAAAGAAAAAAAGGCGAGGATCAGGCAAATGGCCCCGATCACCCCGGGAAATATCGCTCCAGGATTGGACAATTCAAAATAGATGCCGGCGAGACCGATCATCATCAGGATATATGCTATGTTCGGATCGCTGAGTGTCTTTAGAATGGTGTCCCTCAGATCCTCCTTTAGAATTATCCTTGTAGTTCCGGCTGTTTTGAGTACCCCTTTCCCTTCTATTGTCCGGCCGTCGATCCTGCGAAGAAGGTCGTCCAAATCGTCTGCCACGATGTCGATCACGTTGAGATCAAGGGCCTCTTTTTCAGTTATGGAGACACTTTCTCTTACGGCCTTTTCGGCCCAGTCAGCATTCCGGCCCCTTTTTGTGGCTATGCTTTTCACATAGGCCACCATGTCGTTCGTCACCTTTTCCGACATGGTCTCATCCATCTTTTTGTCGCCGACAGTTACCGGGTGGGCCGCGCCTATGTTCGTTCCGTGGGTCATGGCGGCTATGTCGGCAGCCAGCACGATCATAACGCCCGCAGAGGCCGCCCTGGCGCCTGAAGGTGAGACAAAGAGCACAACAGGAACAGGAGAGGCCATTATCTCCTTTACAATCGAACGCATGGAAAGCCCCAACCCGCCTGGCGTGTCAAGCTCAATTACAATACAGCCCGCGTTCTCATTACAGGCCTGCCGGATCTTTTTCGCCAGAGAACCGGCAAGGCCGGGGTTGATCGTGCCCTCGGCACGCAGAATATAGACGTCCCCCGGGCCCGCATTGCATGGCTCGCATGTAAAGACAAAAAACAGAAAAAAAGAAAGCAGAAAGCGCATGTCCGTTCACCACTTATTGACTATTCACTATTCAATCATCACCCGACGAGCTTTTGCACCTTTTGTATGTCTTCCCAAACGTCGCGTTTTTTGGCAGGATTTCTAAGGAGATAGGCCGGATGATACGTGCAAATGACCCTGATGCCTTCATGATAATAAACGCCTCCCCGGAGTCGTGATATTGTCTCATCCGTATTCAACAGGCTGCGCGCTGCAACGCTTCCCAAAGCGCAGATTACCTTGGGCCGGATGGCCTCTATCTGCCTGATAAGAAAGGGCATACAGGCCGCAATTTCATCCGGCTCCGGATTCCTGTTTCTCGGAGGACGACATTTAACAATGTTGCAAATGTAGACATCTTCCCTGGTCAGATCAATCGCATGGATGATCCTGGTCAGGAGTTGACCGGCAGCCCCGACAAACGGTTCACCCTTGATATCTTCGTCATGACCGGGTCCCTCTGCCACAAAGACGAGTCCGGCCCGCTCGTTTCCTTTTCCAAAGACAATATTCCTGCGCCCCTTGTGGAGCTTGCACCTTTCGCATGCACCCAGATCATTCCGTATCCCTTGCAAGGTCTCCTCTATGGCATTCCCCTTGCCCCATTCATCCAGAATATCCCGCGTCTTTTGCGAAAGAGCGAACCCATTGCACGCGATCGCCCCCACGTATGTCAAATAGGACCTGAAATCATCTATCGGCTCATGAATCGAGACAGGCGTTTCAACCTTGTCTGCAAAAGAATTCTTAACTCCCATTTTCTATCCAACCCTGTCTATCCATCATCCACGAAACACAATAACCTGCATAGATGATATCAGAAACAAAAAATAACTCAAGCGGTTAAACGAAAAGGGTGCATATACTCTTCTCTCCCAAACAGACAGGGACTCAAGAGCCACTTGCACGGATTGGACTGTACCCCGAGAGTAATGGCCGATTTCAAGCTTCTTGCTTCAGTGCCCGTTCCTAAGGATTGTCCGACATGGTGACCCCCTTTGCAAAATATCAGACCTGATCAGAAGAATTCATCAGGTCTGATGATACGATAGAAGAAACCGGATGCAATAAGATCATCTGTTGGACCGCTGCGAGATATCAAGACTTTCTGAATCGACTTGTTTTTGAACTTGTTTTGCAGTATTTCAGCCTTTCTTTCAATTTTCTCAATGATCCCTGTGCCGACCGGTGTTAATGAATATTTCATTTCACACAATGTCATGACATTATCGTTTCTATCAAAAAGAAGGTCTATCTGCACTCCGGAGGAGTCCTTTTTCGGGGCATTGAAATATGGTCCAAAAGTGAATTCAATTCCGGAAAATCCGAGAATTTTACTTATCTTTGCTGCATGCTCAATGCAAAGATACTCAAATGCCCGGCCCATCCACCCAGTGAATGAACCAGTCTGGCTGATTCGTCCAAACATGCCCTTTTGAATACCGGACTTGATTTTTTTGAGATTAGGCCTGATAAATGAGAAATAAAAGCGCAGATAGGCGTCAGAGAGATAGTATTTCAACAGATATCAGCTTGGGGCGAAAAGTCAAATACAAGATTGCCTGTAATGCTAAGTACTACCGTTATGGGACGATTTTATGTTGTCAGGCCGGCAAACATGAAGAAGCTCCGGCGCCCTTTCAGGCTTTTTTGCCAAAGATCAAATCAGAAACGTATCGGTCTCACAAAGGCGTCCTTGCCTGCATATCGGGCCGCGCTTCCGAGGTCTTCCTCAATGCGCATCAACTGGTTATATTTTTCAACCCGCTCACCCCGGGCCGGTGCGCCGGTCTTGAGGTGACCGGTATCCAGGGCCACGGTCATATCGGCGATAAAGCTGTCCACGGTCTCTCCGCTGCGGTGTGAGACGCATGCTCCCCAACCGACCCGCTGACACATCCTTACCGCTTCGATGGTCTCGGTCAGGCTGCCGATCTGGTTGAGCTTTATAAGGGCGGAGTTGGCCGATTCTTCGCGAATACCCCTTGCTATGTATTCCACATTCGTGACAAAAAGATCGTCTCCCACGAGTTCGATCAGATCTCCGAGACGCTGGTTAAGGATTTTCCAGCCGTCCCAGTCGTCCTCGGCCAGACCGTCTTCCAGCGAGCAGATCGGGTAGGTGTTAACAAGCTTTTCGTAGTAGTCCACCATCTCTTCGGAAGAACACGTGCGGTTTTCAGTGCGCAGGTTGTAACGGCCGTCTTTAAAAAACTCGCTCGATGCAGGGTCCATGGCAATGCCCACATCAGTGCCCGGTTTCAGACCGGCCTTCTCGATACCCTTGACAATGACTTCGAGGGGTTCCTCGTTGGAGGAGACATTGGGCGCAAAGCCACCCTCGTCACCGATGCCCACGTGGTGGCCTGCGTCCATCAGCACCGAGCGTAATGCGTGGTATATCTCGCTGGCCCAGCGCATCGCCTCCCGGAAACTTCCGGCCCCGTAAGGGCAGACCATGAATTCCTGGAAATCAGAGCCCTGCCACCTGGCATGGGCACCCCCATTCATGATATTGAGCATGGGCACGGGGAGACGCCCAGGGCAGGCGC
>MAXM01000184.1 GCA_001751015.1 Desulfobacterales bacterium C00003106 | reverse complement strand
AGCGGGCTATTTCGAGGACTTTTGCGATTGAAGATCGGTTAAAGATATGGTGAAGTCGGGATGCAAAAATGCCAAGTTGTTTCTTGCCGAGCCCTAAGGAAGGCCTGAAGATGAGAATCACAAAGCAGGAGTTGGCCCATGTGGCAGAACTTGCCAGACTCAATCTGAATGAGGAGTCAGTGGAGCTTTTCACGAAACAGTTGGGAGATATCCTGGCCTATATGGAAAAACTTAACCATTTGGATACCGAGGGCATTTCTCCCACATCGCATGCTATTTCGATCACTAATGCCTTTCGCGAAGACAGGGTGAAGCCGTCCGTATCTGCTGACGTCGCCGTTTCCAATGCCCCGGAAAGCGAAAACGGGGCGTTTACCGTGCCGAAAGTAATAGGATGAAGGGAGTCTGAATTATACCTCGGAAGGTTATGAAGGATGCCTCGTGCGAAAAGAGTAATGGGAGATCGTAACGCATGGAATTATACAGACTGACGATTCATGATGCACATAATCTGTTGAAATCAAAAGATATTAGCGCAAAAGAGCTCGCAGGCTCAGTGTTGGATCGGATTGAGGCATTGGAAGATCGCATCGGAGCCTATCTGAGTCTAAGCAGAAATCAGACCCTGGCCTCGGCGGATGCCGCAGACAAGAGCATAGCGAATGGAGATTGCAGGCCCCTTACGGGAATCCCCATAGCTGTAAAAGACATTATCTGTACCAAAGACGTCC
The DNA here is from genome assembly GCA_001751015.1 of Desulfobacterales bacterium C00003106. Classification (GTDB taxonomy): domain Bacteria; phylum Desulfobacterota; class Desulfobacteria; order Desulfobacterales. Next base: position 2,521 of record MAXM01000184.1, on the reverse strand, counting down.
GCACTTCGTGTGGCTCAAAGATCCTCGAAGGATTCATACCGACTTATGACAGTACGGTTGTTCAAAAATTGAAGTCATCCCATGCTGTTATCATCGGGAAGACTAACCTGGATGAATTTGGAATGGGGTCTTCTACGGAGAATTCCGCGTTTAAGAGGACCTGCAACCCGTGGGACACAGACAGGATTCCCGGAGGATCAAGCGGCGGTTCCGCAGCGGCGGTTGCTGCGGATATGTGTACATGCTCTATTGGAACCGATACCGGTGGTTCAATTCGCCAGCCTGCTTCTCACTGCGGCGTTGTCGGACTCAAACCAACCTATGGAAGGGTGTCTCGTTTCGGTCTTGTCGCTTTTGCGTCTTCTCTCGACCAGATCGGCCCCATCACAAAGGACGTTACTGACGCCGCTCTGCTGCTAATGGCAATCAGCGGTTATGACTCCGGAGATTCCACCTCGGTCCCAAGGGATGTCCCCGACTACACAAAGGCCCTGAGCCACGGTCTGAAAGGTCTGACTGTCGGGGTTTTTGCGGGATATGATAAAAAAGGGCTGAATACTGATGTTGAAGATCGCATAGAAGATGCGGTAAGGGTAATTGAGGGGCTGGGCGCAACCTGCCGGCCGATAACCCTTCCCCATAACGAATATTCCATTGCTGTCTATTACCTTATTGCTCCGGCAGAGGCGAGCTCTAATTTGGCCCGTTACGACGGCGTAAGGTACGGCTTTCGGGACAAATCTTCAAAAGACCTGTTGGAAATGTACAGAAGTACACGTTCTTCAGGCTTTGGCCCGGAAGTCCAGCGCCGCATTATAATCGGCACCTATGCGCTTTCAGCGGGGTACTATGATGCATATTTCGGCAAGGCATCTCAGGTCCGAACACTGATAAGAGAGGACTACAAGAATGCATTTACGAAATGCGATTGCCTGATCACGCCGGCGGCTCCGACGCCGGCCTTTCGATTCGGAGAGAAATCTCATGACCCTCTGAAAATGTACCTTTCCGATATCTTCACCATCTCTGCCAACCTTGCCGGGATTCCCGGAATTTCTATTCCATGCGGGTTCAGCCGGGAGGGACTTCCAATAGGGCTTCAACTCCTGACAGACCATTTTGAAGAAGAAAAACTCCTGAAAGTGGCATACAATTTTGAACAGGCGACGGAGCATCATATACGGAGACCGACGTTGTAAGGAAACTGCATTTCGTCCCCGTTCCTTAACTTTAGGCACTTCCTAACTGTTTGACAAAAAGCCCGTGCACCGCTATAATCAGCTGTCAATTGGTTAACCTTAGGTCCATCGTGGATTAGATGGTTTTCACACTAATCTGCGGTGAACCACCCCTTAATCCAACGATCTTACAGCGCATATCAGTGTGCGCATAAAGAGATCGCGACCAGACCGGGAAGGTCTGTCAGGAATAGTAGATGGGACCGGAACAGAGATTCATACCTAAGTGGATTGCCTGGGAAACAACTGAAAAGTGTAACCTGCAGTGTATTCATTGTCGGTGCTCTTCAGACCTTTCAGCTCCCTCAGGTGATTTTACAACCGAAGAGGCATTAGGGATGCTCGACGACATAGCCTCCTATTGCAAGCCGGTTATGGTCCTTTCCGGGGGTGAACCGCTTCTTCGCAAAGACATTTTTGAAATCGCAAAACACGGCACGGAAGTCGGTCTCAAAATGGCCATGGCCACAAACGGAGTGCTTGTCAATGACAAACGGGTCGCAAGGATGAAGGATGCCGGAATACGGATATGCTCATTGAGCCTGGACGGTTCCACAGCAGAGATACACGACGACTTTCGCCAACAAAAAGGGGCATTTAAAGCCGTTATGAGAGCTGCCGAATGCTTTCGGCGGAACAATATGGATTTTTTGATCAACAGTTCCTTTACGCGGAGGAACCAGCACGACATCGAAAACGTATACAGGCTGGCAAAAAAGACCGGAGCCATGGCATGGTATATGTTTATGATCGTCCCTACAGGGCGGGGTGAAGATATCCTCTCCGAGCTTATTACAAAAGAAGACTATGAAGAGATCCTCAAGTGGCACTACCGGACCGAACAGAACGAAGAAGATCTCCTGATGCGGCCAACCTGCGCCCCCCACTATTATCGTATTACGCTGCAGGAAGCAAAAAAAGAAGGAAAAAACTATGAGCGCAGGAACCTGACGTTTTCAACCGGCGGCAACAAAGGATGCATTGCCGCCCAGTCGATCTGTTTTATCGATTGCTTTGGAAATGTCAATCCGTGTTCATACTTTCCGGTGAGCGCCGGGAACATCAAGGAAACGCCGTTCAAGGAGATATGGGAGAACTCCCCGCTTTTCAAGGACCTGCGCTCCTTTGAGAAGTATAAGGGAAAATGCGGAAAATGCGAATACATTAACGTCTGCGGCGGGTGCCGCGCAAGGGCACGCGTCATCTATGGCGACTATTTGGCCGAAGAGCCATTCTGCAGTTATAGACCTTCATCTGATCAGGGTTGAGCGGTTCAGGGTTCA
>MAXM01000183.1 GCA_001751015.1 Desulfobacterales bacterium C00003106 | reverse complement strand
CTGCTAATATGAGCGTTCAGTGATCCTGTCAAGGAGAAAAGCCGTGCGGCGGGAAAAAGTCCTTCATGAACGCAGGCGTGACAAATGGCGCGCCGGATAGTTCAAAAAGGGTAGGGCGGACTGAAGAGCGCCTTGGGCCGGCCACGGAACGATTATGCAATCATATCACGACGGTGGTGCCGATACATTGAAGTGGTCTATCGTGGGTGACAAGGTGTGCATTCGGGCGAATTCCCGACATGAACCTTGGTGACTATTCGCGGATGACATACTGAGCATCTCTGACCGTGCCCACCAGATACGGCTCTTGGGTGAAGGCCTTTCCAGTTTCCGCGATGATTGTACGGCTTTGTAGTCTTGTGACAACGGATGCAAAAGACCTCATTATGGCAATTAGCGCACGTTTCCCGTTGTGCCAGTGCCCTGATACCGTGCCCCCTCATCTTCCAGAATCCGGTGTGATCCTTTGGGCGGTTTAGCTGGTGACATTTCCTGCAAGCATCATCAACATGACATAAGCCGCACTCATATACATGACCAGGCTCTATCGGGATCTCTTTCTTTATCCTGATATCCGGCTTTACCAGAGTGTTTACCTTATGACCATGTCTCCTTTTCCATTTTCCCGCAGGCCTATGATATGAAGGCAAGAATCTTGCCTGCCCGTGACAGTCCCTGCACTGAAGGTCCTCTAAATCAGTTTCCTCGGGGGTCCCGTTTTCAGCGAAGCTTGAAAGTGAAGAAAACAGCATAACTGACAAGACGATCACTATCCCCACAACAAGCGCTATATTACCTGATCGCGACATCCATTTCCCCCTACATCTCAAGGCCTATTGTGGCGATAAACCGATGATCGTCAATATCGTACCTGTCCAATTGATAACGGGCATCAAGGTATAAACCGGGTTGAATATAATAACGAAGATCGGAATAGAATGTATCTACGTCGGTCTTCTCGTCCGTATTTTTAAAGTAGTCATAGCTGTAAAGCGAATAGAAAGAGCCTATGGCAATATTGATGGTTTGAGGCTTGTTGTATGCTATCTCCCAACCTGAACTTGATATCCTGTCTTTATTGTCGCTGTCCATCACCTGCCAAAAATCAGCCTGTAAAAAAACGCTTAGACCTTTCACGAAAAGATCCTCTATTATCAGAGCTAAGTATTCACGATTGTAGGAATGGTTGAACTCTGATTCCTCCTCGCCGAAATCCAGTAGTCTCCATTCTGTTCCGCCGGAAACCCATACGGAATCTTTATATACTCCTTTCGTGATGTCCAGGCTAATGTTGTGGTGTGGCTTTATCGGTCCGGTCAAACCGGTATATACGGATGTTGTCGGTGTCTTGCTTATTTCTTCAAACTGGTAAAGGTATGAAGCATCAATGTCAAGGTCCAATCTATCAAATAAGACAGAAAACCTTGTAGTTACCTGCGTTGGGGAGTTATCGAGCAGAAAAAGAGAGATATAACCATATCCCTTATGAAAAAAGGACCGCCTTATGGCTAATGCAGACTGTTCATAACGGTTTTTTCCACTCTCAGCGTATGATCCGACCATATCGATATCTTCTTCAATGAACTGATATTCAAGGGTTATTTTAGTAGATCCATCTAAATGGATATGAACTCCTCCTCCAATCTCCGTGCCATCCCAGTAGTTACCTTCCTCATAGAGGCAAACAGGAAGGCCTGCGTAGACAAAAGGTGTGATTTTTTTGCCAAAGAGATTAAGGTCAAACAAGATATTCAATCCATCAAGATGGGTGGGAGTCAGCTCATGACTCACATATTGTCTCCCGAAACGGGCGTAGTTCAAGTTCAGATTAGCCAACTCATATATTTCCGCCTGACAGACGTATAGATATCCATGAATCGAAGAGTCCCATGTATCATGGATAGTTCTCGTCCTGTCTGCTTGATCATCATCCTCGGAGTCAATGTCCTCGATCATATCTCCCGCCAAGGTGAATTTGAAATGCTCCCATTCATTCCTCCTGATGGTAATATCGGCAATCTGATGAAGTTTATGGTCTTCACCTTCATTGTCAGACAGGTAACGCATATCATAACGAAACTGAAGGAGACCTGACAAGGAGAGTGAGCCTTCATCCGCAAGGGCATGTTTCAAAGGATATCCCGAAAATAAAGAGAACAGGGTAACTATATAGACACATATCGAAAACTTCCAACAGGGTCTTTTGCTCATTCTCTTTTCCCTATAGACCTTCACCTAACCATACTGCTACGTTCTCATGGCCCGCTTCGCTCAAGACTCGGTCGGTTTCCTCTATTCTAAAATAAAGGTTCGCCGTAAGGAACCCCGTCAATGCTGCTATTTCCGTGATAGTGGCACTCAATACAGACATGGATATCAGTAGGCTCCGGTTTGTGACAATCAGTACAAGAAGCAATTGCCGGGTCTCGGTGGTGAACATTTTCGGTTTCACCATGACATTTGCCGCAAAGCGCCTTCCATGACCGAGTATTGTCCGGGCCAGTCTCCTGTTTAAGTGTGATTGTCACTGTTCCACCATTAACCGAATTCCTGACAAGAAACCTGTTCGGAGATCCATGCGGTTCATGGCAATCGGTGCAGGCCAGGATGTAACTGCCGCATTGGGCTTCTTGATAAGGTGAAAGGAGATCGGTATAAGCATCATCGGCGGCAGGTCCTTTTCCATGTTTTTCGATATCCCAGTCAATAGTGTAAAGGTTTCTGTCGAGCACACTGCTGTAAATGGTGTTCGACTTATTGTGACAATCAGCACAAAAAGTGACATGGTCAGTCAGGTTGGAGCCATCCTGGATTGCCGAACCATCCGGTTCATATCCCAAGACCGCCTCAGGCGCCTGATAGGCGCCGCCTTGGCTGGCGGCGTATTGCTTCATCGTTTCCGTATCATCGTCTCCAAACAATTCCCAGGTAGACGTATCCGCGTGACCTGTTGGGCGGGAGACGAGCCATCCCCTGTCGCCATCGGCATGAGCATCCCTTTGGGCTTGATGAGGGTTATGACAGGCGGCGCATGGGTTGGAATCAGCCGTGTATCCCCATTTGCCGGCAATAAAAGCCTTTATATCGGTCAGGTGATGCGATGTGCCATATATAGAGTCACAGTTGGGCAGAGACATCCCGGTCTCATCAATAAATGAAAAGGCCTCAAGAATAGTGCCAGGACATGTAAGAGAGATGTTTCCACCGGCCATGTAGCTGTAATTATAGTTATAAAAAAGAGGGTCCTGGACAGAGCCGGCCTCCTTATGGCACTTGAAGCAAAAGTTTTCAGCCTGACCGCCCAAGAGATCGCCCAAAAGATAGCTTGGTTCCATAGGGGCAAAGAGCATAAGATCATTCATGGAAGCATCAGGATCACTCAAATCATGGCAGTGGGTACAGGCCCCTGTTGCATACCCTGTTTCCGAGCGATTCACCCCATACGATATGTTGCCATGGGCCGAAGCCGAATAGACGCCAAAGCCGGCAATATCCGTGTGACAATCAACACAGTCAAAGCCGGTGATTTCGCTATGGCATGAGAAACAGGATACAAGCGTTTTGCCTCCGGTAAAGTCGTCTCCATGACATCCTTTACAGTCGTCCTCATCAGGGGAGGTATGATGATCCCCGTGTTGCCATGGATCAACCGCAGCTTCATGGTGGCATGGAAAACAATTTACGTCAACAGGCCCCCCTTTCAGATCCTCTCCGTGACAGGCCTTACAGTTCTGCGGGTTTGTAGAGTAGTCCGTCCCATGCTCCGGATTATCTTTCCATCCCGCAGTATGGTACGTTGTTTGATCCAGGCCGTCGCAGATATCATCTTCACCTCCACCTCCGCCACATGCGAAGACAAATAACACCAAAAAAAACAGAGATAATACTGATACCATCCTCATGACCTTCAAGCCGGTTTTCATAAAAACCTTCCTCATCAGGACTTCCTGCGCAAGCCTAAGGAACGGGGACAAATTCAGGTTCGGAAGCACTTCTCCCGGGCAATCACCCTTGCCAAGGTCGAAAACATTAGAAACAGCTTGCTTGTATTTAAGTATAAAATCTACACGAAACTACTTGAAATGTCAAACTATTCAAACCTGCCAGGAACTCTGAACCTCTAAACTTCTACGGATTCCACAAAAGACTTGAACAGACTGAATGCATGTTGTAACGTGCAGCATAATCGATTACGATTATATCCTCTATTTTGCGAAACCATCTCCTTAGGAACGGGGATAGATTTACATTTTCAGGTGTTGAGGCGCCTGCATGGCAAGGCGCGAGAAGGGCGAATAGCCAGGCTATTTAACCGACGAGCAACGCAGCCATGCGTGATGGATCGACGCATGAAACTAGGGAGTTATTTTTGGGCGAGCCCTTAATTCCGGATCTCTGTGCTTGAATGCGAGAATACGTTGCCTTTGAACATCGGCTAAGACATTGCAAGAACGTCATTACCCTCGGGGTGCGTCCGAATTTTTCTGATTATGCGGATTGGGAAAAGGACCTGATCCGGAATTCCTCCGTTATCTATTATCCCACGGCCTTCTATGCAGACATTCTGGACACCATAGGGAAACGGACATTTCCTAACTATAATACATACAAGTTCACGCAGGATAAGATCAAGCAGACCGCCTTGTTCCATCTTCTCGATATTTCTCATCCCAAGACACGCGTGTTTTATGGAAATCGTCAAAAAAGCGCAATTCTTAATCACTTTCAATTTCCTTTAATCGCAAAGATTCCGAGAGGATCAGCGCTTGGAAAGGGGGTTTACCTGATTCGAAACCAGGACGAACTCACGGCATACTGCGACCTCACACATGTGGCATATATCCAGGAATATCTTGAGATTGACCGTGACCTCCGTGTGGTGATCATGGGACACCGCATAATTCATGCATACTGGCGCATCATGCCCAAAGGGGATTTCCGCACAAACCTTTCCCAGGGCGGAACGGTAAGTTTTGATGACATACCGACCCAAGGCCTTGACCTTGCGCTTGATACAGCCAGGCGGTGCCGATTCGATGACGTTGGCCTCGACATATTCTATGCAAGAGGCAAATACTGGGTCATAGAAGCGAACATGAAATACGGGAAAAAGGGGTTCAGAAAAGCCGGGATCGATTACTACCAGCTTGTGGAGAAAATGATTGACAGGGGAGAACTACTGGATTGAAGGTTGACGATTTAAAATTGAACACGGTGGATCTGAAGAAAATACGACACGTCCTTAATGACAGGGAGGCAAGCATCCTCTCCTCTTACGCCACATTAAGCAGCAGCGCTGTTAGACGAGCACACGAAGTCCGCATTGAAAAGGGGCATCGCCAGGAGTTTTCCGTTGATTCCGACCGCATCCTTCATTCTTCCGCTTACGCGCGGTATATTGACAAGACCCAGGTCTTCTCCCTCGTGGACAACGACCACATTACCCACAGGGTGCTCCATGTCCAGATCGTATCAAAGATCGGCAGAACAATAGGCCGCTTTCTCCGGCTTAACGAAGACCTTATTGAGGCAATCGCTCTCGGGCATGACATAGGTCATTGTCCTTTTGGACACGATGGAGAGTCATATCTTTCCCGCTTATGCATTGAACACAGGATCGGTCCATTCCAGCATAACCTTCAAAGTGTCCGCTTCCTTGAAAAAATTGAAAGAAAGGGAATAGGGATAAATCTCACACTCCAGGTACTCGACGGCATCCTTTGTCACGATGGCGAAGCCCATACAGACCTCCTTCGAAACATAAAAAACAAGACGTTTGAAACATTCGATCACGAGCTTAGTCAAAAACAGACAGATCACGCCCTTGACCTGATACCCATGACCCTTGAAGGGTGTGTCGTCCGTATTGCAGACACCATCAGCTATGTTGGAAGAGATATTGACGACGCCATACGACTCAACCTCTTGAAACGATCCGACATCCCAAAGGATATCACAACCATCCTCGGCAACACCAACGGGACTATAGTATACACCCTGGTCCAGGATGTAATCAGAAACAGCATCGACCAGGCATACGCAGCATTCAGCCCTGACGTCTCCGCTGCATTAAAGGCCCTCAAGGAGTTCAACCTCACGCACATCTACCTTAACCCCAAATTACGACCTGATTCCCGCAAGATAGCCCGCCTTTTTAAGCTCCTTTTTCATCAATGCCTTCATGACATCGAAAAACCCGCCAAAGACTCGAGGATTGTCCGTGAGTTTCTCGGCAACATGCACCATAATTATCGGGAAAACACTTCTCCCGCTGAAATCGCCCGGGACTATATCTCCGGCATGACTGACAAATATTTCATGAGGGAGTGCAATGATCTTCTTTTCCCGAGGCATCTTGGAACCGGCCTTTGACCATGGAACCTCAATGGCTTTACACACAGTTGTCCATTGTCGCCGAACGTCTCGGAATCGCGCTGCTCGAAACCAACCTCAAACACGAAAAGCCTCCTGTCAAGAGCGGTATATGCAAAATAGGGCGCCGCTATATTGTCATCACCGACAGACAAGACCCGATTGAGAAAAGAATTGATCTCCTGGCATCATGCCTGAAACTCCACGACCTCAACCACGTTTATCTCTTGCCAAAGATAAGAGACTTCCTCGATAGACAGTAATCCACAACCACCAAATACAACTTGGGTTCGGTAAGATAGCACGCCTTATTAAACTATTGTCTACCGTTATACCACATAGTTGTAAGGGAGTTTACTGAAAATAAATTACCCAATTTTAAAATAATACCAAGTTATTATAAGGTGTTATAAAATTATTTGGGTAGGATATTATGAATAAACTCCCTAAGCAGTTATCTGTTTCTATTTGTGTAACCGTTCACGGTTGCCGGTTATACTGTTCGGGGCATTATTTATTTCCACAGGAAAAC
>MAXM01000182.1 GCA_001751015.1 Desulfobacterales bacterium C00003106 | reverse complement strand
GAACCCTGAACCCTGAACCCTGAACCCTGAACCCTGAACCCTGAACCCTGAACCCTGAACCCGCTAACTTCAGTAGGCAACTGCCGGAGCGTGAAGATTGGAGGAGGTGTCATGACCATGAAGATACATGTTAAACGGACATTCAAGATGCGTATTCTTTTTCTTGCTGTTCTGCTTGCCGGTTTCGGGTCAGGGCCTGTCTCTGTCTCTGCCGACGTTCTTTCTGATCCCCGCATAGAACGGATTCTCCCGTCAAGGGAATCAGACCTTTTTGCGGTGCTCAAAAACGGTCTGACCATCCTTATCCGCGAAAGCCGTTCTTCAGATTGCGTAGGCTGCCAGGTCATGGTCAGGACAGGATCGATATACGAAGGAGAAAAAACAGGAGCAGGGCTTTCCCACTATCTGGAACACGTGGTCTCCGGCGGCACAACATCAAAGCGCACAGAGGCCGAAATCAAACAGGCGGTTCAGGCAATGGGAGGAGCGAGCAATGCGTACACCTCTTATGACCGGACCGCATATTTTATCAATACGACAAAAGAACACTACAAGGATGCGCTTTCCGTGCTCATCGAGACCGTCACGGACTGTCAATTCAACGAGACGGAATACATGAGGGAAAAGCCTGTCATACTGCAGGAGTTCCAGTTAGGTGAAAACGACCCCCAGAGGGTTTTGTGGTACCTTTTCATGAAGACCGCATACCTCAGGCACCCGGTTCGCGTCCCGGTTATCGGTGAAAGAGATGTTTTTCTCCAAATGAACAAAGATGACCTGGAAGCCTATTATTCGCGGTGGTATACACCGGCAAATCTGGTCGTCACTGTTGTGGGCGATGTTGACAAGGAAGATGCGCTGGTTGAGCTTCTCTCCCTTGCCGGTTCGTTGAAAGAGACCACCTGTCCTCCTTCTTTTCTTGGAGATGAGCCGGGACAGCTTTTTGAGCGAAGGGTTGAAAAATCCTTCCCCATAGCGAAAGTTACCCGCGTAAAGATGGGGTTTCGAACCGTCCCGCTTTGCGATCCTGATCTTTATCCTCTCGACGTCCTGGCGGTTATCCTCGGGGATGGGCGGACATCAGCGCTTTACCGGGCGGTAAAAGATGAAAAAGAGCTGGTGCTATCAATAGATGCCTCAAGCTGGACACCCGGTTTTGCCGCCGGCCAGTTTCTTGTATCAATGAGTCTGGATCAGAAAGACGTGGACCCTGCCATTGACGCGGTATGGGAAGTCCTTGACCGTATCCGGGAAAGAGGCGTGGATGACGCGGCCCTGGAGCGGGCCAGGAAAAAGGTCGCAGCCGCTCACGTCTTTGCCGGTCAATCCGCGGCAAGCCAGATGCGTCGACTGGCGTCTGACTGGATAACAGCAGGCGACCCGTATTTCAGCGACAGGTATGTGGAACGTATCAATGCGGTGACAGCAGAAGACTGCCGGGATGCGGCAAGAAAGTATTTTCGAAAAGATGCGTTGACCATAGCCGTGCTTACGCCCGCGTCCGACGCTGTGTCTGAAGAAAGAGCAGATGTGAGCCTTGCCGGTGAAAAAAAGTATGGGGTAATAGAAAAGAGACTGTCGAATCAGATGACGCTTCTTTTGAAAAGAAACCCCGCAGTCCCGATAGTGACCTTTTACTTCATGTCAAAAGGAGGCCTACGTTTCGAACCGGCCGATATGCCCGGCATATCCCGATTCATGGCATCTCTCTTGACCAAAGGGACCCGTACACGTACCAAGGATGAAATAGCCTGTGAGATTGAGGATGTGGGAGGTTCCATCTCTTCCGGGTCGGGCAGAAACGCCGTTTCTGTAAGCGTATCCGTATTAAAGGAAGATTTTGACAGGGCGCTGGAGCTGCTGGCGGATGTAGTGATGCATCCGGTTTTCCCCGAAGATGAGATCGAAAAACAGCGCAAAGACACCCTTGCTGAGATCGAGCGGATCGATGAAGCCTGGGTTGCTGAAATACAGCGCCTTTTTCGAAGACACTATTATGCAAAGCACCCTTACCGGAATGACAGCCTTGGAACCGCGGATGCGATCAAAGGCATTGACCGGGAAAAGATCATGGAGTTCTACCAGGGTATAATCATGCCGAACAACGCGGTCCTTGGGGTTTATGGCGATATAGATCCCAAAGACGCCGCAAGAAAGGTCGAAGATGTTTTTTCTGATTTTCAGCCGCAAAGGATGTCAGAACCGGTCATAGAGATGGAAACGGAAAATATCGCCGAAGACAGGCTGATTACAAAGACAAATCAGAAGACCTCCGCTGCAATATTCGTGGGATACAACGGCTTGACTCTGTATGATAAGGAGAGGCCGGCAGCGGATGTAATCGATGCTGTTCTTTCAGGGATAGGATACCCGAGCGGATGGCTTCATGATGCATTGAGAGGGGGAGAGCAGAGTCTCGTGTACTATGTGCATGCCTATCCCGCATACGGAATAGATGCGGGATACTTCGGGGCGATTGCACAGACTACCCCGGCCAATTACGATACCGTGCTTGCCGTCATAAAGGAGAAATTCAAGCTGATCCAAGAGCAAACAATTGACGAAGAGACCCTCAGGCGGGCCAAGTCAATGTGCATTACAATGCATGAGATGTCTCTTGAGACAAACGGAGCGCAGGCGCGAAGGGATGTCGCAAATCAACTTGTGGGTCTGGGCCATGATTATGATCAACATTATGCGGAGATGATACGCAATGTTACTGCCTCTGACGTCCAGCGGGTGGCGAAAAGGCTCTTTGGGCATGCCCTTACAGTCACCACAAAGCCGGAGAGCGATTAGGAACGGGGACGAAATAACTTCCTCAACTATGCATCACAGCTTCAGGCCACCTTTGCCCGATCTCAAATCCCATTTTGTGATTTGAAATCGAACAAATTTGACCCAAATCTATGCGCCTACTTGGGGAAGTTATTCCGTCCCCGTTCCTTAGAACTTCAGCTTGAAACCGAGAAACACACTCTCGTCCGAGAACCTCCAGTTGCTGACGCTTTCATCAAAATGGACTCGAAGGTACTTGTACCTGAGAACGATCGCGGCCCTTTCTATGATATAAAAATCCATGCCTGCATTGACATCGCGGTAGCTCTTTGAGTCTTGATAACAGAGGGGTCCGGGAGCCATGCAGAAGCTTGCATAGACCTGAGTGGGAATTGGCGTTATCATTTCGGGGAGGTCATAGCTTGCTGAGACAAGAAAGCCGAGGGCCAACAGATCGCCATCCAGATCGGCCTTTTTTGCATCTCCGAGCAATCCCTTGATGCCCAAAGCGAATCTGAGGCCGGTTGTCAGCGCTTCACTTTCCATGCCCGCCATTAGGTCATACATGTCATATTTCTTGTTGTTTTCGTGCCATATTGCGCCAAATCCGGCTATCAGGGAGCCCGGGTCGAAATCACGTTTATAATCAAATCTGGTTTCCAGGCTCGAGTCGTTTGCATATAGAGCAGCGAGGAAGGTCTCTTTGGAGGATGCGGTCTTTGGCTCATCTGTATACATGTCGTCAGAGTAGGTCTCTGCAAAAGATGCAGTTGCAATGAGTATTGTCACAAACAAGACTAATCCTGTTATCTTTTTCATGTATTTCTCCTTAGCGAGCCCTTAATAAAGACGCTTGAATTTTTGAAAAACAGTCTTTGACAATCAAACATGTCAGTTTGCTCTATATCTTTCCCATAACAATATGCCCTGCCTTTGTCAATTAACGCCGTGCAATTATTTAGGTGAAGGTCTATACAAGTGTTTTTCAGCCTTCATCCGCTTCATATAGTCGTGCATCAATGATACGAGAAGAGGTGTGAGTGTGATCAGGGCGATGAGATTGGGAATGGCCATCAGCCCGTTCATGGCATCACAGAAGTCTATTACAACATTCAGATGGATAACAGACCCGAGGATCACAAAACCGACATAGACCAGGCGATAAGGAAGAACCGCCTTTTTGCCAAAGAGATAATCAACAGCCCTGTCTCCATAGTAGGACCATGAGAGAAGCGTGGAAAAAGCAAAAAAGATAATGGCAAAGGAAACCAGCTTCCCTGACCCGGGGAGGCCCATCTCAAAGGCGGCGCTTGTGAGTTTTCCCTTGACGGCCACGGTCTCGTAGGCCCCTGTGCATATAATAACGAGGGCGGTAATGGTGCAGACAACAATGGTGTCGATAAACGGACCAAGCATGGCCACGATCCCCTCACGAATGGGCTCCCTGGTTCGTGCTGCGCCGTGGGCGATTGCCGCGGAACCAAGGCCCGCCTCATTGGAAAAAAGACCGCGGGCAACGCCGGAACGGATGACTCCGCCCAGGAGACCTCCTGCGACCGATTCCGGCGCTGAAAAGGCCGATTGAAAGATGAGCGCTAATCCGTGCGGGATGGCTGCTGAATTTAGCAGCAGGATGAGAAGGCCTGCCAGTATGTAGAAGACGCACATAAAAGGGACGATTCTGCTTGCAACGCCAGCGATCCGTTTGACCCCCCCGAGGATGACAAGGGCAACCGCGGATGCGGTCACTATCCCCACTGTCAGGTTAACGGTGTGCGTGGATTGAAGGTCATGGCCATAGAGGAGCGTATTGACCGCGGCTGCAAGATTGTTGATCTGGAACATGTTCCCGATCCCCAGGCTTGCTGCCGCCGTGAACATGGCGAAGAGGACTGCGAGCCATTTGAAAGAGGGGCCCATGCCCATCTCAATATAGTACATAGGGCCGCCATGGGCCTCGCCCGATTCATCGATCCTTCGAAAGTGCACGGAAAGCGCACAACATCCGAATTTGGTGGCCATTCCCACTATGGCTGTGATCCACATCCAGAAAACCGCGCCAGGACCACCTACGAGGATAGCGGCGGCAACACCCACGATGTTTCCGGTGCCTATGGTTGCAGACAGCGCGGCCGAAAGGGCGCGGAAATGGCTGATCTCTCCGGGATCATCCTGTCTGTCAAAGGTTCCCCGCAGGACCTTCACCCCATGGCCGAAGGCGCGGAACTGAATGAATGAGGTGCGCAGCGTAAGATAAAGCCCTGTCCCCACCAGGAGGATCATCAGCGGAGCGCCCCAGATATATCCGTCGATTCTCGTTATTATATTTGCAATGTCCATCCTGTCAAGGTTTACAATGCCGGTTTCGCTTAGTCAATACAAAAGCTTGTAGGAGCGGGTTTGCAGCCTCGATCTTCTCAAGAAATGTCGTGTTGTGCAAAGCTTTCTTCCCATGAGGGATATTTTGTGTTATTTTTTTAATTTAAAGGCGGGATTACACGGATTTTTTCAAAAAGAGTCACGCCGCAGGCGGGTGATTCAAGCGGATTGCGAAATGGGAGAAAAAGAGGAAGAATACTTCGAGGAAATGCCGACGGAAACGCTCGCGAGGTTGTATGTCAGGCAGGGCTTTCCGGAAAAGGGGCTATCGATTTATCGAAAGCTCCGCCTCATGGATCCGGCGAATCGCGAATTGGAAAAGACGCTGGAGGACCTTGAGAGACAACTGACCGGAGGCACGGGCCAGGGCGGGGGCAAAACAGATGAAAGGGCGCTGAAGACCCTTGAGAACTGGCTGTCTGCAATTCAGGACAAGAAGGGAAGACTGAAAATGAAAGAATCGGAGCAAAATCGCGTTCTGGTGATTCATGGCCCCAATCTGAATATGCTCGGGAAGAGAGAAAAGGATATCTACGGAACAGCGACGTTAGATCAGATCAATGCAGAACTTGTTGCCGCCG
Organism: Desulfobacterales bacterium C00003106; assembly: GCA_001751015.1. GTDB lineage: Bacteria > Desulfobacterota > Desulfobacteria > Desulfobacterales. The sequence continues at coordinate 7,844 of MAXM01000182.1, read as the reverse complement.
GTGAAGAGATGGGGCTTTCCGTGGAGACATTTCAGTCGAATCACGAGGGGGATATAGTAGACAGGATACAGGCTGCATTAGAGGGGTGCCGGGGAATAATCATAAATCCTGCTGCGTACACGCATACGAGTATTGCAATAAGGGACGCGCTCCTTCTTCTCGATATCCCTGTTATCGAAGTGCATCTTTCCAATATCTACAAGAGGGAACCATTTCGTCACAAGTCAATGACATCGGCTGTTGTGACGGCCCAGATAGCCGGATTGGGCAAGCAGGGTTATCTTGTTGCGCTGCGGGCCATAGCGGAACTGATCAAATGAAAGGAATGGAAACAGGCAATGTACAGCACATCGGATTTCAGAAAAGGACTCAAGATAGAAATAGACGGCAAACCATTTCAGATGGTGGAATTTCTTCATGTAAAGCCCGGCAAAGGCGGGGCATTTGTGAGGACAAAGCTGAAGAACATGATCAACGGACGTGTCATAGACCAGACGTTTCGTTCGGGCGAGAAGGTGGGACGGCCGGATATCGAAGAAAAGGAGATGCAGTACCTGTACAAAGACGGTGACACGTATTGCATGATGGACAACGAGACGTACGAACAGATATTTCTGACAGAGGAACAGATAGAGGACTGCCGGAGCTTTCTTCTGGAAAATACTGTTGTGAAGATGCTTACGCATAATGGTGAACCGATAGCCATAGAGCTTCCGAATTTTGTCACGCTTACCGTAACTCAATCGGAACCGGGACTGAAAGGTGATACCGCAACAGGCGCTACAAAACCGGCTACACTTGAAACAGGGCATACTCTTGGTGTGCCGCTTTTTGTAAATGAAGGCGACAAGATCAAGGTGGACACGCGAACTGGTGAGTACGTGGAAAGGGCGAATTAAGGAATTTGCGAACCCGTGAAGGAAGAGATGAAACACTTTTCCATCAAGATGCTGCTGATCGGGGTTTTTCTGCCTCTGTTGTGCTATATCACGACCATACAGGCGCTGGAGACATATTTCCAGAGACAGGAGGCGGCAAGACTCGATCAGATCCTTGTCCAAATCCGGAATAACGAAGCCCTCTACGAGGGCCGTTACACGGTCAAAGAAGAACTCAACAGAAAGATAGAAGAATATCTGAGCCAGGGACTCGAGTTCAGGCTTGGCGTCAGTCCGCACATCCTGGTAAAAACAACAGATGACAGGATGCTTTACCCGAGCCAGTTCCAAGTGGACGAAAAGCCGGACGATTTCTCAGGGGTCCCGGTTGAGGACCTGAGTTCCGCTCAGGTGGGTGCGGAAAATTACAAGATTCTGAATCAAGGATTGGTCCCTTCTGTTCATGTTGACATAGAACAGAATAGCTGGCTGTCAAACAGCATCCTGGTCTTCTATATTTTCCTTTATCTCCTGATGAGCTACAGGGTTGTCGGAAGGCATATCAGAAAGACCCGGTTGCAGGAAAAAGGGCAGGACAGAGTCATAGAACGCCTTTGTGTGCAGTTGGACAAGGCCGAAAACGGATTGCGCGAGATAAAGGTGCGGGAGGTCGATTACCTCGAAAGGATAAGCAGGCTCAAAAAAGAGAGGGAAAACCTTTCAGAAGATATTGACGAGCTGCTGGATGAGATGGAAGACCTCGAAACAGGATTAAAGACCCATAGAAAGCTGAAAGAAGATATGAAATCAGAGGTCCTGGAACTGAGAGAAGACCTGGATCGTTTGAGAGGAAAGATAGCAACCCCCGCAAAGAAAAAGAAAGAGAGCAATAGCGTACAAAAGAGGTTCAAGATCCTTTACAAGAAGCTTTGTTTTACTGACCGGGCCATCGAAGGGTTTCTCTCATTGTCCGGTGAATTCAGACTAAAGGCCGAAGAGGTGATACACAGGCTCAACGAAGACGCGTCTCGCGTTTCTGTAAAAAGAAAGGTTTTCAGCAGGGGCGGGAAAGCCCAAATCCTGGAGACGGAGTTTTCTTATTCGGGAAGGATCTATTTCCAGAGGGGTCCTCAAGCAAAAACTGTTATCGTTGTCATCGGCACAAAGAATACCCAGGAACATGACCTTGCCTATATCGAAAGGACTCCGGCCCGCAACGCCTGTGCGTAGGGGTGAATATACCTCAAGTGAAATCATACCATGTTCTCAAACCGTATTTTGCAGAACGCAAAACCGTTATTTTTGCCGGTCTTTTTTCTCTTCTCGCGGTTGATATCCTTCAACTTCTTATTCCCCTGATTATCAAACGGGTTATAGATGATCTTACAATCGGGGCCGTGACCGGCCGGGGCCTGTTTCGATATGCCTTGTATATTCTCTGTGCGGCTCTTTTTATCGGGCTGTTCCGCTTTGTGTGGAGGCGTTGCCTGATCGGGCATTCCCGGAGGGTCGAAGAAGGGCTGAGAAACAGACTTTTTTCCCATGTGCAGACCCTTTCATCCGCCTATTTTGACAGGACCAGGACCGGAGAACTCATGGCCGTTGCCACAAATGATGTGCAGCATGTGCGCATGGCCGTGGGAATGGGAATGGTCGCCTTAACTGACGGCATTGTTCTCGGACTTTCCGCCATGGGGTTCATGCTGTATATCGATGTCGGTCTGACCCTGTTAGTCCTCATACCGATGCCGGCAATTGTTCTGTTTGCCCGTGTCCTGAGCAGGCGCCTGCACCGCCGTTACAGGGAGGTGCAGGCGTCGTTTGGACAGATGACGGAAGCGGTCCGCGAATCTTTTGCCGGGATTCGTGTGGTCAAGGCATACAATGGTGAGGTTGCCGCTCAAAAGAGGGTTGCGGGCATATCAAAGGACTATCTGCGTAAGAATCTCGGTCTGGTGCGGGGCGCGGGAATGATATCCCCGGGCATGATGCTTTTTTCCAATATCAGTATGGTCATCCTCCTCTACGCAGGCGGCCGACGGGTCATTGATCTTACAATTACACCAGGTGATTTTGTCGCCTTTATAAGTTATCTCGGACTGCTCGCGTGGCCCATGATGGCCATGGGATGGGTCGTGAACCTGCTCCAGCGTGGGGCCGCGTCTTTAGACAGGATAAACGGGGTCCTTGAAACCAGACCCGGAATAGTAAGTCCAAAGACGCCTTGCCCGCGAACGAATTTTGCGGGAGATATCCGTTTTGATAACGTGAGCTTCAGATATAGAGGAGACGGCCCTTACGCGCTTTCTCGGATATCGTTTTCAGTTGTTTCAGGCCAAACACTCGGAGTTGTGGGATACACGGGGAGCGGCAAGACCACGCTCTGCCATCTGATTCCGAGGCTGATGGATCCTGCGGAAGGAATCGTATCAATTGATGGCGTAGACATGCGGCGGATACCCGTTCAAACCCTTCGATCTCATATCGTGGTCGTTCCGCAGGAGCCCTTTCTCTTTTCAGGCAGCATACGCAAGAACCTCTGTCTCGGCAGAGAGCATGCCACCCGTGAAGAAATAACACGGGCCGTGCGGGCAGCCGACCTTTATGAAACCATCATGGAATTTCCCGATCAATTTGATACCGTCCTCGGAGAAAAGGGCATCACCCTTTCCGGCGGTCAAAGGCAGCGTCTCGCCCTGGCAAGGGCTTTCTTGATGTCAGCGTCTGTAATGATCCTCGACGACCCATTGAATCAGGTAGACACTGACACCGCTGCATCGATTCTTGACGCGATCAGGACGATTGCCCGCAGGCGGACCACAATAATGGTTGCTCACAGAATCAGCCATGTCCGGCACGCTGATCTGATTATTGTGCTCAAAGACGGTCGAATAGTCGAGCGCGGCGCACACGAAGAGCTGATGAAGGCTCCCGGGTTTTACAGCAGCATGTATCAGCGGCAACAGATTGAATAAGAGTCAAAACAAGATGCGAACCAACTACGGATACTTTGAAGAGGACCACCTTGGCAAGCCTTATGACCTGAGACTGGCGAAGAGGCTCTTTGGCTATATTCGCCCGCACGGGCGCCTCCTTATGCTTTCCATTGTTCTGACCATGGCCATTACAGCGCTCGACCTGACGCTTCCTTATTTGACCAAGGTGGCCATTGACCGGTACATTGTGCATGATGTGTCGGATAATGCAAGCCGAACAGTTGATGGGCCGCTGATTTCCCACAAAGACCTTTCCTGCCTGAAGAAGGCCGATCTGACCGTTCTCAGGAGCAAGGACTATGCGGGCATGACATGGATTGCCATGATCTTCCTTGGTATCATCGTCTGTCATTTTGTCTTCAGCTTTGGCGACGTGATCATCATGGAATACGTAGGCCAGTCAATCATACATGATCTGAGGAGAGATCTGTTTGCCCATCTTCTGCGCCGTTGTGTCGCGTTTTTTACGGCAAATCCGGTGGGCCGTCTTGTTACACGCGTTACAAACGATATTCAGAACCTCCATGAGCTGTTGACTTCCATTATTACCGTTCTCTTCAAAGACATCTTCCTGCTGGCCGGAATTGCGATTCTCCTTCTTGTGATACACTGGCGGCTTGCCCTGATCTGTTTTGCCATGCTTCCGATTGTCTTTCTGACAACCTCGTATTTCAGCCGCCTGGCGCGGGACGTTTTCAGAGATCTGAGAATCAGGATCGCCGAGATCAATACCCGGCTTCACGAGACGATCGCCGGGATCAGGGTGATTCAGCTGTTTTGCGGCGAGACAAGGAATTACCACGGATTCCGCAGGCTCAATCACAAGAACTATCGGATGGAAATGCGGCAGATCAACATATTTGCGGTATTTATGCCGGTCATAGATCTCTTGAGCTCAACCGGCACAGCCCTGGTTATCTGGTATGGGGGCGCGCATGTGCTTGCCGATGACATGAGCCTCGGGGCGCTTGTCGCATTCATATCGTACATGAGGATGTTTTTCAGGCCGATCCGGGACATCGCGGAAAAATATAACATAATGCAGTCGGCCATGGCCTCGTCCGAGCGGATATTTCTGCTTTTCGACAACAGGGACGAAATTCCGGACCCGGAAAGACCTGTGGCGTTGGAAACAGCGAGAGGGGCGATCTCCTTTGACAGGGTCTGCTTTTCGTATGCAGGAGGGACAAGGGAAAAGGTCTTGACGGATATTACATTTTCGGTTCGGCCCGGCCAGACCATGGGTATTGTGGGGCAGACCGGAGCAGGCAAATCAAGCCTCATTCATCTCCTTGAACGGTTCTACGACCCGACCGAGGGGCGGATCAGCATCCACGGGATTGACATACGGAGGATTCCAAAGGCCGTGCTTCGCAGTCGCATGGCCCTGATTTCCCAGGATGTCTTTCTTTTTGCAGATACACTGCGAAACAACATTCTCGGGGGCAACCGGAACATTAGCGAAGAACGGCTCAAAGAGATCATTGCGGCCGCAAACATCGGCCGGTTGATAAAAGCGCTTCCTGAGGGTCTCGATAGCGAACTGACCGAAGGAGGCCGCATCCTTTCCGTGGGTGAACGGCAATTGATCGCCTTTGCCAGGGCACTTGCGCACGACCCGGAGATACTGATTCTTGATGAAGCGACCTCCAGCATAGACACGGAGACCGAACGTCTTATCCAGGAGGCGGCGTCAAACCTGATGCAGGGCCGTACGGCCATAGTGGTCGCGCACCGGCTTTCCACCATCCGGCATGCAGACCGCATCATAGTCCTTCACAGAGGCCGTATCCGGGAAGCAGGCAGCCATGACGAACTCATGGCGAGACAGGGCATGTACTATCAATTGTATCAGAGACAGGGGGTGTGAGGTGAGTGGGTGGTGAGTGAGTGGTGAGGAGGCGTGGTTAATATCCTTTTTTCTATTGACAAACAGGATGCACAATTTTACGTTGCATTCAACGTTTTAATCTTACGTTGTCACATTAACCAGTTAATCAACCAGGGACACAAATCATGAAAAAAGCACAAAACGCGGAAGAGTACATAGCTCGACAAAAACAGATGATAAGTTCAAACCCGGACTGCGGCACAGCCTATTATAACCTTGGCGTGGCTCTGCTCGGACAGGAAAAGTACGAGGCAGCCGAAAAAGAGCTTCAAGAAGCAATCCGGATGAGTCCGAACATGGCTGAGGCCTATGTGCAGCTCGGAGGACTTTGCCTCAGGCGGGGCGACCTTGACGGATGCTTTGCATACAACAAGGAGGCGACCAAGGTAAGAGCGGGGTTTTTCGAAGGGCACGGAAATATGGGATTTGTCCATCTTCAAAGAGGAGAAGTGGAGAAGGCGATCTCGGCGCTGCAAAAGGCCATAAAGTATAATTCCAATTTCGTTCAGGGCTATGCCACGCTGGCAAACGCGTATCTCATGGCGGGACTGGTTGACGAGAGCATAGCGGCCAGCCTTAAGTGTCTGAAGATTGAGCCCAATTTTGCGGTCGCCTACAACAATCTTGCAATAGGATACATGGGAAAAAAGGAATATGCCAGGGCCGCCGAGAATCTCGACAAGGCAGAGGAACTCGGTTATGAGGTGTCCGCAGAACTCCGAAAGGAGATTGAAGAACACAGATAAAGCGGGGACCAAAACCGTAACCGTTCAGAGGTTTACGAAGAATCTGAACCCTGAACGGTTACTCCAATCCTTCTTTTTTCAGGAGTTCGTGATACCAGATTGAAAATTCGTACATGCCCCTGGAGCTATCGTCATCGTTTATTATTCCGATGCACAGATCAAGAACCCCTTTTCCGAATTCGTTGCTGTAATCCTCGGCAGGGCGTGTCTGGAGGAACTCCCTCACGAGCATCTGGGTCGTGCGCTTTGTCTTGTCTTTTCTGATATCTATGGGGTCCTTTGGCAGTTGAAAAGGGTCCCATTCGTCATATCCTTTTTTGAGGATATGTTTCTGCCTGCGCGGAGACATGCAATCAAAGATGCCCTTTTTTCTCTTTTCTTCCTCTTCGGGTGAAACCTCATTTATTTCGGGTGAGACCTCAGTTATTTCGGGTGAAACCTCATTCATTTTCATCTTCCTTTTTTTCAGAATTTTCCTTGCCGTCAATACCGAGATATTCCTCGTCGTAATCGGTTAGAAGGGCCATGGATAAAGGCACAAGGACCTCCGCCATCTTTGCATACTTGGACTTGATCTCTGATGTGAGTTCAAGCGAGATCCGGTAAAGCCTCTCCTGGATTATGTCGAGCTTGACTGCGGGATACTCCTTGCCCTCTGCAAATCCCGACATTCCACAGGTATGAACCTCGACTCCTATGGATGTGGGTATTCCATAGAGCCTGCATGTTATCGGGCGGTATTCATAAAGGTCGCACTTGTCGTTGTCGTTGAGAAAGGCGCATCTGACACGCTCTGCTGCGAGTTGCGTCAGTATTTCGTCCTGCTTTTTTCCGGCCTCCAAATCCTTATATGCCTTTTTTTTGATCTTGTATACCTGGCGGTCGGCCCGGTTGGCCCTTTCAAGAAGCGCTTGCCTTTCTTTGTCCTGAAACCTTTTTCTGAAATGATGGTTTATATACATCGCCTCAATGAGAGATAGATCGAATAATGCGTTGCAGCAGTCAGAGCAGTGGGTCTTGCATTTTACACATTCGGGATGCTCGTTTTTTACACGATCGAACACGGCGTCCGCCATCTGCGAAACCTCTTCGTATTTCTTGAAAAAAGGCGTGAAGTCTGTTTCCATGGTTTAACTCCTGTTTCTTTTGTTTATCTGCCTCAGGCAGGGGATCAGGTTTCAGGGGTCAGGGGTCGGGTTGCAGGGGTCAGGTTTCGAGGGCCAGGCTTAAACACTCTAAAAGTCAAAATTTGCTTTCTCGGACAGCCTCATAGGCTCTTATGATCACCGCCTTGTCCCGACCCCTGATCCCTGATCCCCGACCCCTGAAACCC